>CP097899.1:1657500-1722500 GCA_023639215.1 Candidatus Pristimantibacillus lignocellulolyticus | reverse complement strand
GCGCTCGAATTTGCTACCAAAAGGATCTACTCCAAGTTCTCTCAATGAATCTAATTTGTCTCGACGAATTTGTAATAATTCACTTAACTCTTGGACATTATTTTCTGTTTCCAATGTATTCATCTCCTCGAATCTAGCGGTAAACGCTCAAAAAGCTTCCTAAGGGAAGCTTTCTAATGAACTAAGTATACCTTATTTTTTAATATCTACAATTTTATATTGAATATTGCCGGCTGGAACGTTTACTTCAACGATTGTTCCTTTATCTTTACCAAGCATCGCTTTACCAAGTGGGCTTTCATTGGAAATCTTATTCTCAAACGGATCAGCCTCAGCTGTTCCAACGATAGAATATTCTGTCTGGTCTCCGAATTCAAGATCTTCTACGACAACTTTACATCCAACGCTGACTACATCAACATCAACTTCGTCGTTGTTAATAATTCTCGCATTACGCAACATTTTCTCTAAAGTAATAATTCTACCTTCGATAAAAGCCTGCTCATTTTTTGCATCTTCGTACTCGGAGTTTTCACTAATGTCTCCATAGCCGATAGCAACTTTAATTCGTTCAGCTACTTCACGACGCTTGACAGACTTTAGGGTTTCTAATTCTTCTTCATATTTCTTCAAACCGTCTTGAGTCAGAATTGTTTCCTTGTCATTCATCTTTCCTAGTCCCCTGTCATGTGACCTATTTTCATACGTAGTATGAATTCACCGATTATTTAATATATTACAAATTAGTTTGATCATGCTCGCAGTTACATTTTTCTGTGTACATTCAAAACGTAAAAAGTTTGATTATTATATTCAAAGTCAAATGAATGGCTCTAATTGTCTTCGGAATGATAAGCAAACTTTTAAATATCCTAACAACTAGGATTTATATTGCAAGATTATATTGCATAGATGAATGATATGTCAATGAGATGTATGAAATCGTTTTATTTGGTATGCATTTCCTCTAAAATTCTTGTAGGTTTTTGTCGATTCATACAATATTAGCGAATAACGCTACTCATTAACCCTCTCTGCGATGACTACTATGCTTGTGTAGTCAGTTTCATCTCATCTAAAGAATAAACATATTCTTGTAGCACTTCCACTAGACGATCACGGTTCGTTTCTTCCATGATCCTATCTTTCACACGGGCCGCACCTGGCAAGCCTTTCATATACCAAGCCATATGTTTACGCATTTCACGTACGGCAACAGACTCATTACGCAGAGCAATCAGACGGTCCATATGAAGCACCGCGACTTCTAACTTCTCACGTGGTGTTGGGTCACTTGCTAGTTGGCCGGTCGTCAAATATTGAATCGTACGATATAGCATCCAAGGATTACCTAATGCTCCTCGACCTATCATAACGCCATCACAACCTGTGTGATCAAGTAATCTACGTGCATCTTCAGGCTCAAACACATCACCATTACCGATAACAGGTATAGATACTGATTCTTTTACTTGTTTAATCATATCCCAGTTTGCTTTGCCGGTGTATTGTTGCTCTCTAGTACGACCGTGAACACTTACTGCACTACCTCCAGCACGTTCAACTGCTTTTGCATTTTCAACTGCAAAGATATGCTCGCTATCCCAGCCGATACGCATCTTAACTGTAACAGGCTTATCTACAGCATCAACAACAGCAGAAACCATTTCATAAATTTTATTCGAATCAAGTAACCAACGAGCGCCTGCATCGCATTTTGTTACTTTAGGTACAGGGCAGCCCATATTAATATCGATAATATCAGCATTTGTTTGCTTATCCACGACTTTGGCCGCTTCAACTAGTGACTCACGATCTCCACCAACGATTTGTAAGCTCAATGGTTTTTCACGTTCATCAACATATAACATTTCTAATGTTCTTTTATTACCATGTAGGATTGCCTTATCACTTACCATTTCGGCGCATACAAGACCTGCACCAAACTCTTTGGCAATAAGACGAAATGCAGGATTACACACGCCTGCCATCGGTGCAAGTACCACCTGGTTTTTCATCTGGATGTCTCCGATTTTCAGCATGTAACCCCTTATCCCTCCCGAATAGTAATTAGTTCTTCATAACTAATATCTAATGTATTGGCTATTAGCTTCAATAACTTGGGGTCATTTCTTCTAGTTCCACGTTCTAGTGAACCTAGAACTGCAACAGATACACCCAGTTCTTCAGCAAGTTCGATTTGTGTAAAACCTTTTAATTTACGAAACGCTCTTACTCGTTGAGCCAGTTGATCGTTTTCCATAGTGTAATGCCTTCCTTTCTCAATTGCAGTGCTTCTACGGCGATATCTTTAACTTCATTGTATAAGAGATGCCCCTCAGATAACACGTCATGGAGTGGAACTAGCACAAATGCCCGCTCCATCATTCTAGGATGTGGCAATACCAATAATTCTGTCTCCAATGAAACATTATCATACAATAACAAATCTAAATCAATAGTACGAGGACCCCATTGCACTTCTCTTACTCTACCCAGTTGTTGTTCGATAGATAATTGCTCTAACAATAAATCAGGAGCAGTTAGCGTCGAACGAACTTCAATAACCATATTAAGAAAAGACGGTTGCTCCGTATATCCAACGGGGTCAGTCTCATATATGCTAGATATTTTAGTTATTTGGATTGAGTTGTGTCGACCAAGTGAGTCGATCGCTTGGCGTAACCATTGCTCTCGATCTCCCATATTAGAACCCATTGCAATATATGCAGTTTTAGCCGTTACTGAATTATTCATAAGAAGCTCGCTTCCTGTTCATTTCAATTGTTACACCATCAAAATGTACTTTGAATGGTGGATGTGGCTTCGTAACACGTACAGTAACTTCATGCACATTAGTATAATGCTCTAACACTTGGGAAGCAACTTGTGACGTTAATACTTCAATTAATTTGAAAGGTGGGCCTTCCACGATCCCCTTCACAAATCCATGTAACTCCGAATAATCAAGTGCATACTGTAATTCATCAGTAAGCGCAGCTTGTTGCATATCCATTATAAGTTCAAGATCGACAATGAATTGTTGACCCAAACGATTCTCTTCCGCAAACACACCATGATAACCATAGAAACGCATACCCTTTAATTGCATTTTGTCCATAACTGTTACTCCTTGTATTGTGGTAATCGATATAGTAGTGCATCTGCCATAAGGGCAGCTTTTTTCATAGCCGGTACATCATGCACGCGAACAATTTGACAGCCTTGCGTAATTCCCAGCACATTTGAAGCAATTGTGCCTTCATCGATTTCATCTACAGCCTTATTTAATGCTTCGCGAATAAATTTTTTGCGTGATGTACCTAGTAGAACAGGATAACCAAGTACATTTAATTGGTCTAGTCTAGCATGGATATCCAAATTCTGCTCGTATGTTTTCGCAAAACCTATTCCTGGATCTAACCAAATCTGATCACGTGCTACACCTGCACTCTGTGCAATCTTTACACTATCAAGTAGATCAGTTATAACTTCCTCTATGCCATACTCATTATTCGCATCAGTACGATTATGATTCAATATAACAGGACAACGATATTCTGCTACTACATGAGCCATTTGCGAATCGTATTTCAAGCACCAAATATCATTAATAATATGCGCACCAGCTTCTAACGCCGCTTTCGCAGTCGCTGCTTTATACGTATCAATAGACAACGGAATGGAAGGATACTTCTGCCTGATTGCTTCAATAACAGGTACAACTCTCTTTATTTCCTCTTCTATGGACACTGGAACAAAACCAGGTCTTGTAGATTCACCACCGATATCAATAATGTCGACACCATCAATAATAAGTTGATCTACATGTTCTAGAGCCCGCTCCACAGAATTATATTTACCACCATCAGAGAACGAATCAGGTGTAACATTTAATATGCCCATCACGAGAGTACGCTGTCCTAATTGCAAAGGAACTTGTCCTCTTAGTTGATAATTTCTTGTCCAAAATTTTGGTTGCACCACGATGTCTTCACCTCGCAATTATTCATTATATCGTAGCACGATAGGCCGCAGAAAGTTTCTTACAGTAATTACCCGCAGTTCCTTTACTTACAGATCTACGCTGACCTTCTGCATCTAGTAAAGTCGTAATGGGAATAAGCTCTTGAATAGAATTGGTCATCCAAATTTCTGTAGCTTCCCATAGTTCTTCAAATGTATAGAATCCTTCGACAACAGTAAGTCCATGCTGTCTTGCCAATTCTATTACGAATTCTCGAGTTATACCTGGTAAAATGCCCGTATCCAAATGGGGAGTATACATAATTTCGTCTTTGACGAAAAACAAATTACTAACAATACCTTCTGCAATATAACCTTTATTCGACAACATCAAACCTTCTGCTCCAACAATTGTTGCTTCACCTAATGCAAGCAATTCACGCTTAGCAATAATGTTATTCATATAATGAAGTGATTTGAAGCGATATGGACCTTCAGGCGTATTGCGAACGGTCTGCAATAATTGTAAAGCTTTCCCCTTGCTCCATTGCTCAAACGTTGGATTACTAATTGGCTTAACCATTACAACTACAGTCGGCTCATTATAATCTTGCGTAGGTAGCCCAAGTTCACCTGCACCTGCGCTTACCGTAACTCTTACATAACCATCTTCTAATTCATTAGCTTCTAGCAGCGATTGTACTATCCACTGCAATTGTTCTAACGTTATAGATAACTTAATACCAAGATACTGACTAGCAGTCTCAAGACGCTTCATATGACGCTCTAACAAGAAACTCTGTCCACCATATGTACGAAAAGTCTCGAACAATCCAAGACCGTATAAAAAGCCATGGTCATACACTGAGACCATAGCTTCTTCCGCATTCATCATTTTTCCGTTTAAATATATTTTCATTATCTAATCTCCGCATCTATCCATGTCACTACTTCGCTACAGTGAGTTTCAAGAAATTGCTCAACATGCGTAATCCATGCTCGGTGATAATAGATTCAGGGTGGAACTGTAAACCTTCAATCGGATACTCTTTGTGACGCAAGCCCATAATTTCTCCAGCTTCCGTCTGGGCAGTAATCTCCAGACAATCAGGTAATGACTCCCGACGTACAATTAAAGAATGATATCTTGTCGCCGTAAATGGTGAAGGTAGTCCATCAAACAAACCTTTGCCATCATGTAGAATTTGCGAAGTTTTACCGTGCATCAATTGCTCTGCACGAACAACCTCACCACCGAAAGCTTGACCAATCGATTGATGACCAAGACATACGCCAATAATAGGAATGACACCTTTGAAATGTTCAATTACTTCTAAGCTAATTCCCGCTTCATTCGGAGAGCAAGGACCAGGAGAAATCATAATGTGATCCGGAGCTAATGCTTCGATTCCCGCCATATCAATCTCGTCATTACGCTTAACAATAATCTCCTGACCTAAATCACCCAAATATTGCACCAAGTTGTAAGTAAATGAATCATAATTATCGATAACCAGTATCATAGTAATCCCTCCTACAATTTATAATGACAAAATAAAATATATCTCTATCTCCATCGAACTCATGGGCAACGCCCATATTCGAGGGCGAGTTACCTTCAATCCCTCAAAGCTCTACCTTCATGCTCTCCAAGTAGCACCATCGAACTCATGGGCAACGCCTATATTCGAGGACGGAATACCATCAATCCTTCGAAGCTCTACCTTCATGCTCTCCAAGCTGCACCATCGAACTCATGGGCAACGCCCATATTCGAGGAAGAGTCACATTCAATCCTTCGAAGCTCTACCCACACGCTCTTCAATCAGCGTAGCAAAGCGAGATGCCCTGCTTCGTGAGCGTTTTTCCGGCGTCAGCACCGAGAAGATGACATGAAGCTAGTGAAGCGAAGCGCGGAATGTACGTTATTGGTACATGAGCACTGGAGCGAGCGATGAATGGCATATTCGAAGCCGAATCAACTACGTAGCTATATCATCGTGATCACGTCGGAAAAGAGGGAAAGATTCGGCGTATTGGATTGCTTTCCATAGAGCCTTCGCCTTACTCAACGACTCATAATATTCACGCTCAGGATTAGAATCAATCACAATACCTGCACCCGCTTGAATATGTACCTGATCTTGTTCCATGACCATTGTCCGAATGATAATATTGAACTCCATGTCCCCATTATAATCAATCCAGCCCATTGAACCTGTATATGGCCCACGCTTAACCGGCTCAAGCTCTTCGATAATTTCCATCGTACGGATTTTCGGAGCGCCTGTTATTGTACCTCCTGGGAATGTTGCCGCAATAACGTCAAAACAATCTTTACCACTGGCTAATTTCCCTTCGATCTGTGATACCAAATGCATCACATGAGAATAGCGCTCGATAACCATTAATTCTTCTACCTTTACTGTACCATAAGTAGAAACTCTACCTAGATCATTTCTTTCTAGATCGACGAGCATAATATGCTCTGCCTTTTCCTTCTCATTGTTCAGTAGCTCTTGCACGAATAATGCTTCTTCTTCCTCTGTACGACCTCTACGACGCGTCCCTGCAATTGGGCGTGTTGCTAATTTGCCATCATATTGTTCTACTAGAAGTTCAGGAGATGCAGATACAATTTGAAATTGAGGTGTTGCTATATAACCCATATATGGTGACGGATTGAATAATCTCAACCATTCATATAATTCTGCACCTGTGGATTTCACTGCTTTACTTTGACGCTGTGACAAATTCACTTGAAATACATCGCCTTGTGAGATGTAATCTTGAATTTTCACTACCGCCTCCATGAAATCTGATTTGGCAAAAGGAGAAGAGATTCCTTCAATACTCTCCACATCAATATGCAAACTTTGCTGCTGAATATGAGCAAGCTTCCGCTCACGCTCTACATGATCTTGTGCTCGCTGTTGTTCACCTTCAAACCACGTTAGCCAATAATCCGCCATTCCTTCGGCATGTCCTACGGCTGCTTCATAAGTACGAAGCAAGTCCAACTGACTCATATCACTCGTAATTGGTCGATGCACAACACAGAAAACACAACGCTCCTGATGATCTAGTATCCACACTTCATTCATCCGCATAAAAAAATAATCGGGAACTTGTAAATCGCGCTCCGCTAGTCGAGGTAATTTCTCGATGCTACGAATGACATCGTAACCCCAAAACCCTACACATCCACCGCTAAACTTTGGACCGTTTTCTACACGCGGACTTTTGAATGGTTGCATCCATTCACGCACTGTTTCTAATGGCTTACCGTGAATTTCTTCCCAGTTCTGTGACTGTTCATCATAATTATGATAGGAAATAGTTCGTGCGACTTCATCTGTTCCATATATTAAACTCTCTGGCGAAATACCAAGATACGTATAGCGACCTACTTTACCACTTTCTAATACAAAGGCATGTGGGGAAGCATCTTTCCACACTTCACTCCAAGAAGCTACATAGTTTTGCTCTATCCAATCTAGCTCGACACGCTTTATATAAGGTAATATAGTATACTGCTGTTCTTCATGCCATTGTAGCCATGTTTCCCATGAGGTTAGCATGCTGACTTCCTCCGTTCTAACTACTTTCGCCTAGTATACAAAAACCTACCCGAAAAATAAAGTATTTTGACTGATGATTCGCTATTCTCCCTTCCAGTTGAACTGACACTTTCGTTATATATACAAAAAAGTAGAGGACTAGCCAAGCGTCAAAACGCAAGGTAGCTCCTCTACTTACTTATTTCATACTATTAATTGTCAAAGTTAAAAAGTGGAGTACTTAGGTAACGCTCACCATTACTTGGGATGATTGCTATTACACGTTTGCCAGCGCCAAGTTCTTTAGCAACTTGCAATGCAGCAGAAATTGCAGCACCTGAAGAAATACCACATAGGATACCTTCTTCTTTCGCAGCACGACGAGCATAATCAAATGCATCCTCGTTCTCAATTGTAATAACTTGATCGTAGATCTCACGATTCAAGATTTCTGGTACAAAGTTAGCACCAATACCTTGAATTTTGTGAGGACCAGGAGTACCACCTGAAAGAATTGGAGATGCAGCTGGTTCAACTGCTACAATCTTGATTCCAGGGAATGCAGCTTTAAGCACTTCACCTGTACCAGAAATTGTACCACCAGTACCGATACCAGCAACGAAAGCATCTAACTTGCCATCAAGAGAGTTAATTGCTTCAACAATCTCAGGTCCAGTTGTTTCACGATGAACTTTCACGTTTGCTTGGTTTTTAAATTGTTGTGGAATAAAGTATGTTGGGTTTTCAGCAGCAAGTTCTTCTGCTTTACGAACTGCACCATTCATACCTTCAGAACCAGGTGTTAGCACAAGATTGGCACCATAAGCACGAAGAAGGTTACGACGCTCAATACTCATTGTTTCAGGCATTACAAGAATAGCGTTGTAGCCTTTTGCAGCTGCAACAAGCGCTAGACCAATACCAGTATTACCGCTTGTAGGTTCAACGATTGTATCACCTGGCTTAATAAGACCTTGTGCTTCCGCAACTTCGATCATACTAATTGCAATACGGTCTTTAACACTTGCACCTGGGTTTTGATACTCAAGCTTTACATATATTTCTGCACTACCTTCAGGTACCAATCGATTCAAACGTACCAGTGGTGTATCTCCGATAAGATCAGTTACGCTCTGTACAATTCTTGCCATAACAATGAATCCTCCTTATTCCGACTAGATTAGTTGGCTTTGGTTATTATCTTATCAATGAAGACCTTATCTTGTCAATAGGATTTTATCAAATAATGGAAATAAATCAACAAGTATTATTTTTTAATTGCGATTGCATACTCATTCATTAATTGCTGTTGTACATCCATCAAAGATCCTACCTTTTGTAAGGCAACTTCAACTTTAGCTTTTTGTTGTCGTTGTTCTTCCGTTAGCTGTTCAGATATATTTCTCCCTGCTAAGTACAATATGGCGTAACCATCTTCTGTACTAATTGGACCAACTATATCTCCTACTTGCATGTTCGAAGCTTCTGCCAACATATTTTTATCGTAAAAAGGATCATTATATGCAATCTCACCTATGTCTCCACCCATTTCAGCAGAGTATATATCTATAGAGTATTGCGATGCCATTTCTGCGAAATTAGCCCCTTGCGTGAGCTTATTCATCACTTCATTAGCATCACTATCATTTTCACTAACAATCCAGCTTAAACGGAACTGCTGTTTTTGTTGAAATTGCTCTGGGTGACTTTCTATATAAGAAGCAATTTCTTCATCGCTAACCTCAATATCAGATATTGCGATTTTAACTAATAATTCGTGATCTCGAATATCTTCTATGACGCGTTTCTGTGAAAGTCCTAGCTGTTCTTTCATCATCTGAAAATATTGCTCTTTACTCTCATATCCGCTCGACGCTTCAGTTATTGCCTCATCTAATTCACGATCATTCAGCGTAATCGCTTTATCATGTGCTGCAAGTTCAATCGTTAAATGCAGAAGTAGTTGCTGCAACGTTTGATCTCCGTAAAGCTCCATCAATTCATCGATAAGTTGCTGCTTTGTTATATTCTTGTCTGCAATGACTGCGATTATCTCATCATTAACATTATTTCTATCATCTTCTACCGTTGAACCTTCAAGTTCAGCTGATCTAGATTGTAAATTAGGCCATAACTGCCATATAGCAAAGCTAGCTAGAGCAAACATCCCTACTGCTTGAAGGATAATTACAATTTTCAAAACATCATATTTTTTCATATCCTACTATCCTAACTTAAGATCTTGCTTCATCTCTAAGTTCCATTAGCTTCTCTTTGTTAAAATGATACTTTTCATTACAGAAATGACATACAAGCTCTGCCTCTCCAGTATCATCAATCATACTTTGTAGTTCGACTGCACCGACACTTAATAATGTAGCACTTACGCGCTCTTCAGAACATTTACATTGGAAATGTAAATCCATTGAGTCATGGATAACGAAGTCATCGCCTACTAACGAGCGAATAATACCTTCGGGCGTTTCCCCTTGATCAAGCAATGTCGTCACAGAAGGCATTGTAGCAATCGCATTTTCTAATCTCGTCAAATCCGCATCCGCTAGTCCAGGCAACACTTGAACGATCATACCACCAGCATGAATGACTGAATTATCTGCATCTACCAACACACCAACAGATACAGCTGAAGGCGTTTGTTCTGATGCTGCAAAATAATACGTGAAATCTTCACCTAGTTCTCCTGAAATAATAGGCACGCTACCACGGTAAGGTTCTTTCAAACCTAGATCTTTTGTTACATAGATAAATCCTGTTGTACCTACCGCACCTGCTACATCCAATTTGCCAAGCTCGTTGCTTGCATGATGTGCTTGCGGGTAATCAACATAACCTCTAATCTCGCCATGAGCATTAGCATCAACAACAATTTGTCCGATAGGACCGTCACCTTTTACTTGAATAGTAAGACGTTCTTCACCTTTCAACATTGCACCCATCATCGCAGCAACAGCACTTGTTCTTCCTAATGCTGCTGATGCGGTTGGGAATGTTTGATGACGTGTTTGCATTTCCCGAACGATGTTAGTGATACGTGTCGCAAATACACGCAACTTACCGCCCCATGCAGTACCACGAACGAGAATGTCTTTCTCTTGTTCTGTCATAACTATCCCTCCTGATTCCGTTCATAGATTAATCGTAACCCTTCAAGCGTTAGCATAGGATCCACGACTTCAATCGTTTCAGACTCAGCAAAAATTAATTCTGCTAAACCACCTGTTGCAATTACTTTAGGTGTTACATTAAATTCTTTCTTTATCCGATTAACAATACCATCTACTTGCCCAACATATCCAAAGATAATACCCGCTTGCATCGAGGTTACTGAATTGCGACCTACGACGCTTTTTGGTTTCGTAAGTTCGATGCGCGGTAATTTGGCAGCACGTTGGTACAATGCTTCTGTAGAAATTCCAATACCTGGCACAATTGCTCCGCCAAGATAATTTGCTTCTTCATCGATATAATCAAAAGTCGTTGCTGTCCCAAAATCAACAACAATTAATGGTGCTCCATATTTTTCGATAGCTGCCACTGAATTTACAATTCGATCTGCTCCCACTTCACGAGGATTTTCATATCGAATATTTAATCCAGTCTTAATACCAGGCCCAATAATTAGCGGAGTTTTCTTCATATACTTCGCACATAATTGCTCCAACAATCCCATTAGTGGCGGTACAACAGATGATACCGCAACACCTTCAATTTGCTCTAAACTTATACCCGCATATTGGAACAAGTTATGAATCGTAATTCCATACTCATCTACTGTTCCAGAACGATTGGTACTAATACGCCAATGATGTAATAACTGTTTTCCTTTGTATATACCAAGCACGATGTTCGTGTTGCCAACATCTATAACTAGAATCACGCTATAGTTCCACCCTTCTTCTCATTCAAGTCTAGACTAATGTCTAATGCTTGAAAAGAATACGTTAGACCGCCAACGGATATAACATCAACACCTGATGATGCCTTATCATATATCGTCTCAAGTGTGATATTACCTGAAGCCTCAACTATAACATGTGGAGATTGCTCCTTAATATACACGACAGCTTCTTTCATCGCTGAAGATGACATGTTGTCGAGCATAATAATATCAGCACCACTATTGATTGCTTCTTGAATTTGTTCCATTGATTCTGTCTCAACTTCAATTTTCATCGTATGAGGGATTTGTTTACGTGCGGATGTAACGGCAGCTGTAATACTACCAGCTCCTTTAATATGATTATCTTTAATCATAACCGCATCATATAGTCCGAAGCGATGATTATGACCACCACCAACACGTACCGCATATTTCTCAAGATTGCGATGTCCAGGTGTTGTTTTACGAGTATCAACTAGTCTAGTAGGTAGTCCTTGCAACGCTTGGACGAAACTATTCGTTTTTGTTGCGATACCTGAAAGTCTTTGCATCAAATTCAATGCAAGTCTTTCCCCAGTAAGTAGACTTCTAGTACTACCTTCTACTTCGATAATAACTGTTCCTTTACATACACGATCACCATCTTGTACGAGTGCCTTGAATGTTAACGATTCATCTACTACTTCAAATACAAGACGAGCGATGGGAATACCTGCAATAATGCCATCTTCCTTCATATGAATAACTGCTGTAGACATTGAGTTTGCGGGAATAGTTGTCTCTGTTGTAATATCTCCGCTACCTATATCCTCTGCCAACCAGCTACGAATCAATTGCTTTAACTCATGATCGTAACCGCCATTTGTCCATTCAAACATTCGTTATCCACTCCTCAGCTTGACCAGTTTCACGATTCAACACGGTATGCTTAATCCAATTTTCATCATCACGATTTGGGAAATCATCACGATAATGACCACCACGACTTTCTTCTCGGATGAGCGCTGACTCTGTAACAAGTAACGCACTAGTTAACATATTTGCAAATTCGAACTCTTCACGCTCAGTAAGTTCAGTATTGAAGATGGTCACTTGTCGCATTAATTCCTCTAAACCTTTTTCTAATCCTTCACGGTTACGTTTCAAACCAGCATACCGCACCATAACCTTTTGTAACTTCAAACGACGCTCCACAACAGGTTGTATGGCATGGATATTACGATCACCTTCAAAGTTAATATTAGGTACAGTCGTAAGCGGAGATAATAGTGCTATACGGTCCACAATTCGCTTGCCAAATACGATCGCTTCTGACAATGAATTACTTGCTAATCTGTTAGCCCCGTGTACACCTGTTGATGAAACTTCACCACAAGCAAACAATCGAGAAATATTAGTTTCTCCATTCATGTCGGTCTCGACTCCACCCATCATATAATGCATAGCTGGAGCAACAGGGATCCAATCTGTTGTTAAATCTAAACCATAGTCCAAACAATATTTATAGATCGTTGGGAAACGATGCTTAATTTTCTCTTCCGTCTCATGCGTAATATCAATATATACAAACGTAGATTTACTCTCTTCCATTTCACTTACAATGGCACGAGCAACAACATCTCGCGGAGCAAGTTCTAATTGTTCATGATATTTGTCCATAAATCGTTCGCCTTTAATATTACGTAAATATGCCCCTTCACCGCGAACCGCTTCTGAAATTAAGAAGCGTGGTGCGCCCGGATAACATAATGAAGTTGGATGGAATTGAATAAATTCCATATCACGCACATTAGCACCAGCACGATATGCCATGGCAACACCATCTGCTGTAGCAACTTCAGGGTTCGTTGTATATCGATACAGTTGGCCTGAGCCACCAGAGCACAGTATAGTAGCCTTACCGCGCAAAAATAGACGTTCTCCGTTACTCTTCTGAACAATTACGCCATAACAAATACCTTGTTCTGTAACAAGATCAATAACGAAGTGATTATCCCATACATCTATATTAGAGTTAGCAATTGCCTTCTCAGAAAGAGCTCGCACAATTTCAAATCCTGTAGCATCTCCATTGGCATGCAAAATACGACGCTGACTATGAGCCCCCTCTTGTGTAAGAGCGTACTCTCCATTTTCTACGTCGAATTGTGTACCTAACTTAATTAAATTTTCTACACCCTCTGGTCCTTCATGAGCAAGTATATCTACAGCCGTACGATCACACAGACCTGCACCTGCCATTATTGTGTCTTGCAAATGATATTCAGGTGAGTCGTCTGCAGATATCACTGCAGCAATACCACCTTGCGCATAACGAGTATTGCTATCTAACAAAGATTTTTTTGTAATCATTACAACCGATTGATGCTTACTAGAACGAAGCGCAGTAAATAAACCGGCTATACCTGCTCCGATTACGATGACATCAGTATCCACCACTGGCAAGCTCTGAATATCAATATCAACTAAGTATCTTGGAATCACTGTAGTACCCTCCAAACTTCCTATAAGTGCCCGGTCGACCGGCGTGTTTTCGATGGGGAGGCATATTCGATACCGACTAAGCTACGTGAACATAATCTTCATTAACAAAGCCCGCTATTTAAACTACCTCTATAAATCGATGTTCAAATAGCGGGCTTTTAAAAGCCCACAAGATGGCCTACAGCGAAAAACGAGTAGCGCAGCGTACACCATGTGTACCTGAGCATCTAAACTGTTTCTGAAAGAAACATGCCTCGGAAGCTTATGCTAGATTTTCGATGGGGGACATATTCGATGTCGAATAAGCTACGTAAGCATCCCCATCGTTATCAAAGTCCGCTTTTTGAACTACCTCTTACTTCACTAATAACATGCGCTCCAACGATAGTCGTGCCTGATCAGCAACATGAGGTGGTACATAAATTTGAGGTTGCATTGTTTCTAAACATTTAACAAGCTTTTTCAAATTATTAACCTTCATGTTAGGGCATACTAAGTATTTAGAGGCAAAGTGGAATGACTTATTAGGACTATCTAAACGTAGTTGATATCCTGTGCCATCTTCAGTGCCCACAATAAATTCTTGGCAAGGTGATTCTTTACAATATTTTATAATCGCAGTTGTACTTCCTACAAAGTCTCCAAGTTCTACAACTTCCGGACGACATTCAGGATGGACAACAAATTGTGCATTAGGATATTTAGCTTTCATTTCTTCTACATCTTTGACGGTTAACATATCATGCGTATTGCAATAACCTTCCCAGATAATCATCTTCTTGTCTGTGTTCTGTTGTACATAATGACCTAGGTTTTTATCTGGAACCCAGATTACTTCGTCACCTTCGACAGAATTAACAACATTCAATGCATTAGCTGAAGTACAACAAATGTCCGTTTCAGCTTTTATCTCAGCTGATGAGTTAATATATGTGACAACTGTAGCGTTAGGATGTTGTGCCTTTAACTTGCGAAGACCTTCCACATTAACCATATCTGCCATCGGACAACCAGCTCGCTCATCTGGGATAATTACTGTTTTATTAGGTGCAAGAATTTTTGCGCTCTCGCCCATAAAGTGAACACCACAAAAAACAATAACCTCAGCGTCAGTTTGAGCAGCTTTTTGTGCTAACAAGAAAGAGTCTCCACGGAAATCGGCAACCTCTTGAATTTCATCTCTTTGATAGTAATGTGCTAATATAATGGCATTTCGTTCTTTCTTAAGCTCCATAAGACGTTCACGCAATTGACGGTTCTGTTCTTGTTTGCGCTCTAGCGCTAATGTTTCCACTCTAGATCCTCTCCTCTATGCACATTGGCCTTGCTATTATTTACAATGTTATAACGACTTTGTGAATTCTTGCACTTACTTCACAAGTCGCTTCCTATTCATTTTACAAAAGTGATTTATAATAAATGATTCAAGATTTAATTTACATCTGTTAACCCTCCATGTCAATGGAATAACGAGCAAATGTTCATCATTCTTTAACATTTAAATACTGGAAGGGCACTTCGTTATGTAAGTTTGATTTCTGGATCACTATAAGTACTTACTGGATATAACAAAAGACTGTTCTCTTCAGCAAAATTACAGTTGAAGAGAACAGTCTTATCTATTTACGCTTATTAATCTTTTTTGTTACTGTCATCTACTGGAGTATCCTGAATTGGATCCTTATCAGTAGTAGACTCCTCATCTTCACGTGGTTGAATGCGAACTTTCACATCACCGATCTCATCAATGATTGGTGTTGCTTTAGATTCCACAGTCGGCTCAGTTGAAGCACCACCAGAGAACGGAGCAGGTAAGTTACCTGTTTCAAGCAAAGACTTAATTTGCTCGATTTCCAACGTCTCAACATCAAGCAATGTCGTTGCAATAATATGCATCTCTTTGCTCTTCTCGTTAAGAAGGTCTCTAGTACGGTTATAACACTCGTTAATAATCGCTTGCATTTCTTGGTCAATCTCATATGCAATTGCATCGGAGTAATTTTGTTCGTGACCAATGTCACGCCCTAAAAATACTGAACCTTGTTGTGAACTACCGAATTGCATTGGACCTAGCTTATCGCTCATACCGTATTCCATAATCATGCTACGAACAATTCCTGTAGCTTGTTTAAAGTCACTGTATGCACCTGTACCGATTTCACCAATAAAGATTTCCTCGGCAACACGACCCGCTAAAAGACCACATACACGATCTAGTAATTCATTCTTCGTCACAAGCATACGATCTTCTTTTGGAAGCATGATGACATATCCACCAGCGCGACCACGCGGAATGATTGTAACTTTGTGAACCTGATCTGCATGCTCTAAATAGTAACCAGCAATCGTATGTCCTGCTTCATGGTAAGCAACAATGCGCTTCTCACGATCACTAATAACACGACTCTTCTTCTCTGTACCTACGATAACACGATCAATCGCGTCATCGATATCAACCATATTTATTTCCTTCTTGTTACGACGAGCGGCAAGTAATGCAGCTTCATTCAGAAGGTTTTCAAGATCAGCACCGCTGAATCCAGTTGTACGCTTAGCAATGATGTCTAGCTGTACTTCACTAGTAAGCGGCTTATTACGCGCATGTACTTTCAATACTTCTTCGCGACCTTTAACGTCAGGACGATCTACCGTAATTTGACGGTCAAAACGACCCGGACGAAGTAACGCTGGATCCAAGATATCAGCACGGTTCGTTGCAGCGATAATAATAATACCTTCATTAGCACCGAAACCATCCATTTCAACTAGCATTTGGTTCAATGTTTGTTCACGCTCATCATGACCACCGCCAAGACCAGCTCCACGTTGACGACCTACTGCATCAATCTCATCGATAAAGATAATACATGGTGCATTTTTCTTCGCGTTCTCGAACAAGTCACGAACACGGGATGCACCAACACCGACGAACATTTCCACGAAATCAGAACCTGAAATACTAAAGAACGGTACGCCAGCTTCTCCAGCAACTGCTCGTGCAAGTAAAGTTTTACCTGTACCAGGAGGACCTACTAGAAGTACCCCTTTCGGAATACGAGCACCTACCAAGTTAAACTTACGTGGATCCTTCAAGAAGTCAACAACTTCGACAAGTTCTTGCTTCTCTTCATCAGCACCTGCAACGTCTTGGAAAGTAACTTTTTTCTTTTCTTCGTTATAAAGCTTAGCACGGCTCTTACCAAAGTTCATAACTTTGCCGCCGCCACCTTGAGCTTGATTCATTAAGAAGAAGAACAATACAAAAATTAAAATGAACGGAATCAATGTAACTAAGAAGTTAGACCAGAAACCTGCTGTCTTCATCTTCTCATGTTCTAAGGTGAATCCGTATTCTTGACGAAGTTCTTCAAGTTGCGGTACAGAACTAGTTGCGGCACGAGATGTAAAGCTTTGACTACTGCCATCCGCTGGCACCTGACTATACTTACCTGTTACTAAGTAGGATTGATCTTCGAACTTCAAGACTAATTCTGCCACATTCCCTGATTCGATCGCTGTAATTAGCTCATCGTATCTTAAAGGTTTGGAAGTATCACCTGAATTACTAATGTAATTATAGATCCCTATCGTAACCAAAAAAATAATTAAATAATAACTTGTATTACGCATGAACCGTTTCATCCCCTACCTCCTCTCAGACGCTTCAATTATTTTAACATAGCATGTCTTTCGATAACAACGTATTGTTGTTTAGAGATGACATGCATGGCCAGTCCTAAGAATAAACTTCTGGCTTAAGGATACCTATGAATGGCAAATTACGATACTTTTCAGCATAGTCTAAGCCATAACCGACAACGAACTCGTCTGGTAATGTATATCCCTTATAATGGGGCTGAAGATCTACTGTACGTCGAGCAGGTTTGTCAAACAACGTTGCAACTGTAACTGATGCTGCGCTGCGACGCTCTAATACATCGATCAAATAGCTTAATGTAAGACCACTATCAATAATATCTTCTACAATGATTACGTCACGACCTTCAACTGTAACATCTAGATCTTTTATAATTTTTACAACGCCAGATGACATTGTAGATTGGCCATAACTTGAAACAGCCATAAAATCGATTTCTAGTGGTGTTTTGATCTCTTTTACAAGATCAGACATGAAAATAAATGCACCCTTTAAGATACAAATAACGAGTGGATTGCGGCCTTCGAAATCTTTCGTTAATTGCACGCCAAGCTCTTTCACCTTTTGTGAAATTTGTTCCTCACTATATAGCACTTCTTGAATGTCGTTTAACAACTGAAATCCTCCTACACTTAACTATGTTATGTTTCTAAATCAAGTTCATTCCTATTCATCGATCAAGCCAAAAGATGATTGCCTCTGTCGCATGTAATAACAATATAAGCCTTTGTCTTCTCATTTACCAAGCCATAACTAGACCTTCGCACACCAGGAAGCCAGATGATTTGACCAGAATGTTGTTGCAAGATCGGATATGTATCGCGCTCAGAAACAGCGATTTTGGCATCCACGAACATATCTTGCACTTTTTTCGATCCATTTAACCCTATAACATTCATTCTGTCACCTATTTCTCGTGAACGAATAGTCAGAGGGAATGAAATCGCTTCATAATCAAATACCGCTTCATATCTAGAAGCTGGGTTTCGAAGTTGTGCATCGCCTTCATAAAGCTTACATGAGATAAACCAATTACCATATTGCACCACGCAAGGTAGCTGTTGTTTTTCAATGATGAGTGGCTCAACTTTCGTCGACTGGGAAAGCGAATAATCATTAATATGTACAAAACGCAATATATCGTATTCGCGAACGCATACGATCCCTTCACCAACATCGATACGATACGTGGATGTTGCTGCATCCCCTGCAGCCCATCGTATTCGTTCAATGCCCTCGAACGATATGCTAGTTGCTTCTTGAGAAAGATAACTTAATATTAGTTTAATCAATCTTCTTTGTAAAGCAACGTGAGCGTCTAATAGTGCTTTGCAATTAATTATTATGCTTTGGCCCTGATGTTTCACATGATCTACAAACATTTGATTGGCTTGTTGTTGCATCCAATCATCTTCCATTCCCGCTACATCAGCAAGTCGTGCTAACGATTGTGTAAGTTTTGGGTTGAAAGATTGTAAGTAAGGAATAACATCTAGTCGAACTTCATTGCGGAAGTAATCCCTCTTCTCATTACTACTGTCATTCAGATATGAAATATGTTCCTCCTGACAATAGAGAATCAAGTTATCCTTTCTCATACGAAGTAGAGGGCGAATGAGTTCCACGTTTTTTTCAGGACGTTTTATTGCCATACCACTTAGCCCTGTAATTCCGGTTCCTCTTAAAATATGCATGAGCACAGTTTCAGCTTGATCATCACCGTGGTGAGCAAGCGCAATATACTTCGCATTATGACGTTCACATACTTCATAGAGAAAAGCATATCTTCTTTGGCGAGATGCGGCTTGACTATTAATCGTGTTTTGCTCTAAATAAAGCGGCATGTCTAGTTCTGTATATTCACAAATAAGTGCTAATTGCTCGGCAACCTGTCTAACTAATTGATATTCTGCAGCAGACTCCTCCGGTCGAAACCCATGATTGACATGAGCAACGACCAACTGGAGTGAGTCACGCGATGCAATACTATGAAGGATATGTAGCAATGCCATCGAATCGGGTCCACCAGAAACAGCTACAACAATTGTACTACCCGGCTCCCATAATTGCTCTGTCTTCGCTACATTCCAAACTTCTTCTACCAGTTCCATGACTTGCACCTCTCTCTAATCTATGTTCAATAATTATGATTTACAAGTAGCGAGAAGGCTCGTTCTAGTGACAAGTCTACCTATTTCAATAATCCACCGAGATCCAACAATGCTATGGATGCCACCGTACATAATGATAAAAACGATACTGTAATTAAGACTTTCAGCCAACGCGGCGTCTTATTCGACTTCACCATTATTTTTCGTCGATGTGCTAACATTCTCCAAGCTTCAGCAGCCTCTTCCCCATCTCGAAAATGTCCATGAAACGCCTTCAGCAACCAGCCTTTATAGTGCGCCAGTTGCGGAATAGTTTTGACAATACTCATTAATTGTTCAATCGATCGGTTTTGCGGTATCAAATCATTCGTTGCTTGAGCTAATTTACGAGGAGCAAATAATTGGACACATAGTGTCGCAAATGAAAATAAATCGTAAGCTGGGTCAGCACAGCGAGTTCCGCTATTCCAATAGCCACGATCATACATTTCGGTAAATTGTTTCACGCTTTTGCCGTTTTTCGTTGCACCGCCGTAATCGATTAACTCAACATGACCGTACTCAGCAATAATAATATTTTCTACTTTCAAATCACCGAAAATCCACCCAGCTTGATGAAGTTGACCAAGACGACGTAACAAATTCAATGCTAATAACGGAAACCACTCTTGCCCGTTTCGCTCGATATAAGTGGGCATATCTTGTCCCTTTACATAACGCATCGTGTAGAAAGAATACTCTTTGCCATCGGGCATAATGCAGTCATCGACATCTTTCAAGTAATTATCATTTTGTGATAAATTACGTTCCGCTAACGCTTTAAGTGCATTTATCTCAGATTGTAGATCGATAGCATTGGCCCCAATCTTCAATGCATACCAATTCCAATCTTTAGAGACTAAAAATACTTTACCATTAGCGCCTTCTCCAAGCAAACTTTCTACACGATATTGCTGACCTTTCCACTTACCAACAAGAACACTTCCCTTTTTCAGGGACAATTTAGATAGCGTTGTCACCCATTATCCCATCCATTTCTGTCAGGTCATGTGTAGACTTCGCTTTTTGCTTCGTATAAAATTCCACGACACTCATAATCGCTGGACCCGTTGGTGTCGTTCCGCTCATATGTAATTTCGGGAAAATCGATTGCATGCCTTTAAGATGCGTCGTCCAATTCAAATCATTAACACAATCTTCTTGATGTTTTGCCCCAGGGAAATGAAAAACTGCAATTTCACTTTTTCCTTCTCTAGCTTGTAAGCTCAACATGAGATCATAAATAGCTTCCTCTACAGATGCTAGCTTAGGACGCATACTTGCGCTCGCATCAATCAGAAGTGCGACTTGCAATTCAGTTGTCTCAGTAAGTTCATCCATCACGCGTACAACCTCACTACGCTTCTCAGGAGATAATGCTTCAATCGAATGATTACCAAGTACATGTTGCAGTTCCTTTTGAACAGCCATTTGAATCGTTTGCACAACCGTTTTGCGTGTCATCATCTGTACGGTCTGAGCAAGTTCTTTCGTCTGAACAAGTCTACTTAATCCTCCGCCTGCTCTAGCAATTTCATGAATTTCAGCTGATCCGTATTCGCCTAATTCACCTTGATCTACGACACCTATAACATTAACCGAAATCCCTTCCGATTTTGCGTGCGCAGCAGCGACAACAGGACTCATACCAACATTAGAACACCCATCTGTAATAAGTAAAATTTGTTTCATCTTTATACCTCCTCAAACTTTTCGTCAACGCTAAAGATATGCTTCTCTACTATTAGAAAAGTACATCAGAAGCCTAGTCTTTGTATTCAAGACAGGACTATATAGCTCTATCTTTGCCGAAATGAGAGGAAGTTAACCCTAGCAAACTACTTATTTGTACGATCTCTCAATTATACTTCAATCGTTCACTAGATTGCCAATTTTAGTGAATTTCGCTTATAAGACATTAAAAAAGTTTTTTGAGAGATTGTCGCTAGGCAACATCTCTCAAAAAACTTATAAACCCTCTAGATTATTTTCGCCTCGTAGTGTACTCGACATCGAATAAGCTACGTCAGCACACCACTCGTGATCACGAGAGGATGTTGTGAACTCGCTATTACAATGAAGATTCAAAAAGTGGGCTTTCAGAACCGAGAAGATGAGACGCTACTTGAGGAAGGCGGAAGCGCAAGTGTACGTAGTTGGTACACGCGAACCGTACTTCCCAAATTCGTTTCATATTCGATGTCGAATAAGCTACACAGTCAATCATCGTTATCAAAGTCCACTTTTTGAATTACCTCTTACAATGAAGGTTCAAAACATTCGCTTGTCAGCACCAAGAAGATGCACTCTAGCAAAAACGAGTAGCACAGTGTACGTTATTGGTACACGAGCACACACAGGCTTTTGATGGAGGGCATATTCGCTGCCGATTAAGCTACGTTAGCATTCTCATCGTGATCACGAGTGGATGTTTTGAACTACCTCTATCTCTAGCTTACTACTTGCGCTCTTTCTATCTTCGCCACCCCCGGCCACTTGAACGTCGCCCACTCAGGGACATATCGATCGACTCTTGTTACAAGAACCGTCATATCATCAACAATTGCTCCATCATGGAATCTTACGACTGTCTCTAGTAGCGAATCTGCTATTTCCTGAGGATCGTTACTTTTTAATTCACTTATGACGCGCTTCATCCACAAATCTTTATTGACTGCATAACCTGGTGCATCATAAATACCATCGCTCATCATAATGAGTACATCTCCTGGTAGTAACGGCATATGAATAAAGTCTACATCTATATCTTGAATAATACCGACTGGTAAGTTATTCGCACATATCGGAATAACTTCATGACCACGTTTAATAAAACTTGGAGTAGAACCGATTTTCAGAAAAGTCGTATTGGCTGAATATAGATCGATAATGGCTAGGTCAACCGTTGCATAGATCTCTTCAGGGGAACGTAATAACAGAATCGTATTCACGGATTTAACAGCTAACTGTTCGTTCATACCTGATTGTAATAGTTGTTGAAGAATAGATAATGCCGCACTACTTTCCTGTCTTGCCCGCTCACCGTTACCCATACCATCGCTAATTGCCACCGCAAATTTCCCGCTATCTAACTCTACGATGCTAAAGCTATCACCCGATAATAGATCTCCTCCTTTGGCTACACCTGCTACTCCGATCTCCACTTCATATTGCTTTGCTGATGCAAACATTGCGCGCTTTAACTCATTATGTTGTGATAGTGATGATTCACTACGAACTGTAATATTTTCACCTAATATATCACTAAGTAATGGTGCAATAATTTTTCTACATTCCTCGAAACCCCCATCGAAGCTATGCTGTACTTCAATCTCTACATTTCCGAGTTCCAAGCTAATAATATCAATACTTTGAATAGATAGACCTAGTCCTTCTAATGCCTCTTTGATTTGTTCCTCTTGAACGTGCAGCGTTTGGCCCTCTCGTTTAATTTCATGGGATAAATCCTCCATCACTTGTGAGACTCCTAATAACTGGTCACCAACTAATCCTTTCAATTCATGAATCTGCCTTTGCCACTTATAATTAAGATTATGTAGTTCATACTGATGCTTCATAGCAGTAAGCACGACATCTGTGCGATTGCAATGCGTTTGCCATGCACGAGGTACATCTTTTTGTAATCCACCTTGTCTTGCTTCTAAACTTGTCATCATTTCATTCATCATCTTTTTTGTTTGAAATACCTTGTCCCCCCAACATGATTTTTGTCTATGACAGTTGGTGCAACTTTCCATTGATACAGCATCTATAAATTGAACGACTTTCGCTTCTTGACTCGCAGCTTGTCCATTACTGTAATTAGGATAGAAGCTATTCGATAATTGCTTAAACATATCAGAAAAATGAAATACCCGAGCTGCCGTTTCATTACGAATATGTTTCGCATACTCATAATGAGATTTATTATTTTCTAGTGAACCAGGTATGTATCGTGATATCGCATTCGTGATCCCTTTCGGTGTTAACAGTAGTAAAATAGTCGCAAATGAAGATTCCCATACAGATGTGAATATTTCCCCTTGTCCGCCGACATATACGGTCAAAATCGATGTACCTAGTAATAGACCGAATGCTGATCCTAACTTTCCACCTTCTCGTAATAAACCAGCGAGAACGCCTGCGAATGCAAGCACTCCTATTTGTAATACTGCGCTAAAATTAGCTAGACTAATAATTAAACCCGCTATTACACCTACCGTTGCCCCAAGAGGTGCACCGCCAACGATTGCGAAGATCAGTAGCATATAACGAGACAACACATGCTCAATTGAAATTCCTTGCACAACCCAACCAACTGTGCCGGTCATAACACAAGCTAATAGGATCATGACACATATAATCTCCTCATGCTTCAACTTTACCGTTTTACGTGAGAAGGTAATAACGGGTATAGCATGAATGAACACAAGTGTTAGAATAAATGCCAGTCCTGCTTCTACTAACACCATCGTCAAATTGTACCAATCTAAAGCATTTCCGATAAATGTATGGAATAGTTGCACTAACAATACACCAATGAAAACAACAAGCGGTACCTTGGAAATAGCAACTCGCTCATAAGCTTGCAACCCGCGAAATAACAAATAGACTACGAGAATTTCTAATGCAATCCACAATGGCGCTGGTGTAAGAGCAAATAAACTGCCTACTACGGTCGTAATGCCTGTCATAAATGCTAAATCTTTACGAATGAAATAGATGACAGCAAAATAAGCTACTGCAAATGACATCAGTGAATCTAGGATGACTGCTCTGCCTAATAAAAACGCGATCCCTATTAGTAAAATATTCCACTTTCTGATGGATACTGCATCATAACTAGCTTGTATCCACTTCACTTGCTTCAATCTTTCACCTATACGAGCTTGTCCTGCATTCAACCCTACGAACATTTCATTGCTCTTCTTCATACCGTTGCACCACCATCCGATTGTTAATGTGTTCCTCATTATAGATGGTTGCCTCAATATATTTTGTCATTTGAAGGAAGCTGATCAAAAGTTTTTTCCGACAAAACTAACGAACCTTGCGTCACTTGTCGGAAGTAGATTAAATTCAATGATAGCAGTACTTTCATGCCACATACATTTACCTGATTACATTAATAAACATTCCACTTCATGTCGCCTATGTAAAACAATATTTGACGAATCAACTAGAGTTACCGTTTCAGATGAAGAATGTTGACTAAAAGTTTATGTTCTATTCGTTAATACGACAAGCACAAACAATGAAACAAAACTCAGCAATGTGTAAGCTACGAGTACACAAGCAAAAAAAAAACGCTCGAAACTTCAAATAGAGGTTCAAAGCATTTGCTGCTGAATAAGCTACGTTAGCATAATCGTCGTTATCAAAGGCCACTTTTTGAGCTACCTCTAAAACAAAAAAGCAGAGCTATATAAGCCCTGCTTGTTATCAACATATAATCGTAAACTAGTCTCGTTTTGCTCCGCGACCGCCACGTTTACCTTCAGTATTCTTTTTTAAAGATGAAATGCGCTCTTCACTATCCTTTAAGAACTTAGACATTTTATCCTCGAACGACGCTTTACCAAAGCTTGGCTTACCAAAGTTAGGTTTGCCGCCGCCTTGCTTATTGAATGGACGACCGCCTCTTTCAAAATTACCGCCGCCACCACTGCCGCCGCCGCGATTAAATTTCTCTCCGCTTTGTCCTCCTGATGTATGTCGCTCACGAGAAGGTGGAGCTTGCTCTCCTGCTGGACGATCAACAGCTTGTTTAATTGAAAGGCCGATCTTACCATCTTTGTCCACATTAATGACTTTAACTGTAACTACGTCTTCAATCTTCAGATGATCTTTAACATCTTTGACATAATTATCAGCGATCTCGGAAATATGAACTAGCCCAGTGACTCCTCCGGATAAATCAACAAATGCTCCGAAATTAGTAATACCCGTCACTTTTCCTTCTAATTTGGCGCCCACTTCAATTGCCATAAAATAAAATGTTCCTCTCTTAAGGTAATATAAAGTCAATCCTACGTAAGATCAATAGTTACGCATAAAATTGCTCATATCGTGATTATAACCGAATCGACGAATTAAGGTCAACAGACAGGCATCACGGTTGCTCACTAAATATTTGCTGTTCGCCTTCTTTTACCATTCCTTGCTCTTTTGTTGCTAGTTGAGACATATACTCTGGATCATTTAGTAATTTAATTTGAGTTGCTAGAGAATCACGCTCTTTTGTGATTGAATCACGATTACTCTCGAGAGACATTAATTTCTCTTGCATCGCATCTTGTTGATTAGACTGATTCAATAAAGTGTATCCTGCCCAGGCTAAGAATATTGCAGCAAGCACAAACAATATCTTAAACCTTCGTTTTGCCCCACTAATTGATTGTTTTGATTTTGTTTGGGCCATTTGCTACTTCCTCCTTAACCATGCCTGCGATCTCTGCTTCACTATGTTCCACATTTTCGCTAGATTAGTTGATATATTCGATTTCTCCCAATACGGTTTGAGCCATCTTACTAGAGGTTTTGTAAGGGGAGAAAGTATCCATAGTACTAGTTTTAGGATCGGACGTAGTAATTGTAGCACAAGTTTTCCTATACCAATAGTGATCTTAGAACCAAGTTTCATAATATAAAGTAGTACCACCCATATGATAAGAATGGGTTTTATTACTATTATGTGGAAAATATTCACTATTATCTGTATACACCATTTTATCGCTTTAATCAACCATAGCGTCATTTTTGTTGTTATTTTACTGAATAACCAGTAATAAAATAAAAAGCCAATAGCTAGTCCAACAAATACGTATGCGCGCACCTCGCCACTATTGCTTACATAGAGCATTCGAAAGACTACGATTGCAGAGGCAATCCAATATATGAGATCAATCAATGATAAGGTCCAGCGCGGAAATTTGAGCTCTGAGGATACGACTCTATAACTATCGAAGAGAACGCCCATCCCAACACCAGACATTAACATTGTGGCTAACGTTAACCACTGTACGCTTAAACTCATCGAAATAACTTACCGAATACGCCTTTACCCTTGCCGGCGTTATTACCATCAGAATAGGCGAGTGAGTGAACCAGACCCTCTATTGCGACTAAGCCTTGTTCTAGGCTTAGATGTTTCATATGTAGATTATGACCAGTTATCGTTAACATCCCTAGCTCCGTATCTAGCAAAAACAACTCGCTATCAAAACTCTCCACCTTTGTTACTCCTGTGAGTTCTAATAACTTCCGATTTGTTAATTTCACATCTTGTTGCTTTTGCTTTTTCGGTTGTTCCATCATAGACTCGTCCTCCACTTCTATTCATTTCTTTATAGAGTATGGAAGACGCCTGAACTTTAGAACTATGACCAACAAAAAAGAGAGCAGTATCACTCACCATTGTGAATGATACTGCTCTCTATTAGGTCTACTCCCAATCAAGAATATTCTCTTTCGGGCGTGCTTCTTCTTTCACCAAGGTATAAAGCTCCGTGGCTTCGTCTTTTCGTGTTGTCTCTGAAATACGATCTATGCGAACCGTTACGATCTTCTGACCATATTGAATTTGCAATTCATCGCCTACTTTGACGCTACTACTAGCTTTAGCTTCACGGCCATTGATCCAAATCCGTCCCTGTTCTGACACATCTTTGGCAACAGTACGTCGCTTAATTAATCTCGATACCTTGAGAAATTTATCTAAGCGCATAGACTACTTAATAGCTTCTTTCAATTTGTTACCAGCTTTGAAAGCAGGAACAGTTGTTTCAGGGATGTTGATGTCAGCACCCGTTTGAGGGTTACGACCAACACGTCCAGAACGTTTACGAGTTTCAAAAGTACCAAAACCAATTAGTTGTACTTTATCTCCACCTGCAAGCGCTTCTGTTACTTCAGCAAGAAAACCGTTAAGTACAGTTTCTACATCACGTTTAGTTAGACCATTTTTTTCTGCAATGTTATTAATTAGATCTGTTTTGTTCATTTCTTATATTCCTCCTGACAAATATATGTTTAGTTTAAGGCGAATGCCATTTCGTGAGCACACATTAATGCATCTGACCTCACGAAGATTATTAATTCAACTAAAGTTTACAAAATCCTTCTTATTTCTATTAAAATTTTTACAAGATTTGATGAACAAGCAAAGATTTTGACGACTTTTAGTATTTCACAATCCCTTTGGCTTCCTCCCACCATTGATCCATCTCTACTAAATCAGTATCGTCAAAGCTTTTATCATTTATACGAAGTTGCTCTTCAATATATTGAAATCTAGCTTTAAATTTCATATTTGTACGAGCAAGTGATGCTTCCGGATCGGCGTGAATGAATCTAGCAGCATTAACAACGGCAAATAGCAGATCACCCAATTCTTCTGCTTGCTTATCTTGCTCGCCTGATTGAATCACTTCTTTCAACTCTGCAATTTCCTCTTCGATCTTTTCAAGTACAGGACCAATCTCATCCCAATCAAATCCTACTTTAGCTGCTTTTTTCTGAATTTTGTAAGCAGTTAGAATTGCTGGCAGATCTTTCGGAATACCATCTAACTTAGATGGACGCTTATCGGTAATGCCGTTGGCAAGTTGCTCTTCTGCTTTCATCTTTTCCCAGCTCATAAGTGCCTCTTCCGAATTTTGAGCAGCATCTTCACCGAACACATGAGGATGACGATATACTAATTTTTCATTCAATGTCTGAAGCACATCATAGATTGAGAAGCTTCCTAGTTCCTCTTCCATCTGACTATGCAACATTAATTGTAGAAGCACATCGCCGAATTCTTCTTGCATGCCTTCGGGATTATCTGCATCGATAGCTTCCAATGCTTCGTACAGCTCTTCAATAAAGTTTTTTCGAATCGATTGATGTGTCTGTTCTTGGTCCCATGGACAGCCACCTGGGCTACGCAGTATCGCAACAATTTCATGTAAACGATCAAAGGTGCGATTACGTACGGCATCATCGGTTGTGCGAGGTACATAGATGATCGATAGATTATGATATCCGTCTATTCTATCTAGCTCATAGATCGGCACGGAGATGATCTCCTGTTGGCCCTCTACGCCTAGTGCATGTCCTACGATAACTTCATAATCATCTGGGTAACGCTCCATTAACGCTAATTTCACATCGGATGCCGTATACTTATCGTAAACTTGTCCGATCAGTGTATGCAATTGCGGTTGTAATAACGCTGGTTGTAACTCTGCTGCATCAAGTAATGCAAATCCTTCAATCGGGTCAAAACGAAGCGTAGTAAACGCTGCATCAAGAAAACTTTCACCACCAATAATATTTAGCGCGATTCCTTGCTCTTCACAACGGGCGATAAGCTTTTGAACCGTACTTTCAGCGACCATTGGATGTCCTGGAACAGCATATACGATACTAGCTTCTTTACCCGCTTCTTCAATCTCCAGTACACGTTGTAACAATGTCTGTACAATCTCCTCATATACCTCTGGGAAATTATTATGCTTCTCATAGACGTCATCAAAACTTGTGTACGCAATATGCTCATCATGCAATAGTTTCATCATAGGGTGATGCTCGGTTCTGACATAGAGATGACTTGCCTCTTTCACCTTTTTCCAAATACCAAGCGTTATCTGATCTTCACTACCTGATCCTAATCCTACTACAGTAATTGATTTCAACATTTTCTACTCTCCCTCTAAACGTTCACCTGAAAATCATGTTTGGTTATTTAGCAACTTCAATTCCGATTTTGTGATACCTTTGAATACCATTATTATGGCACCGAACACTATAGATCCGACAATTACAGAGGATAGTGTCTCTAACGTGTAACAAAGGCGCATATGCCATCCAAGTGGCCATATATAACCGATTAGCTCACTTACAATATTAATGGATAAAACCATGAGTACAAGCGCTAGTAAGGTCACACTAAGCAATCGTAATGCCTCTAGCCAACTACGCCTCTTACAATTCATAACAACATTCATATGGTTTGTCGCTCGTCGTAATGCAAGTGCGCCAATAATAGCAGGAACGAATAATGCAATATTACCAGCTAATGCGGCTCCCTCAATACCCCATATCGGAACGAATGCATAGTTTAATATTGCCTTACTTCCGGCTGCTATAAGTAATAAGTAGAGTGGAAGCTTTCTAACCCCTGCTGCCTGCAGCAAAGGCACTTGAACAGCTAACATACTACTTGCTAAGGTTGTCCAACTAAGAATGCGGAACGTCGTCAAACTTTCAGCGTCCTTATACAGCATAATATTCAATGGCGAAGCCAGGAAAAACAGTCCAACTGCTGCTGCTGCTCCAATCATCCATGCAAGCCGATGAATAAGTAGTAGTCGATCACCAAGATTCACAGCACTATCTTGCTTCACCCAATTGGGAATAAAGCCTGCTGCAAACGCTCCAAGTAGCATGGATACTAATTGAATAAGCGGTTGAATACGGCTATATCGACCAAACTCCGCCATAACAAATGAAACCTGCTCGCCTACACCAAGCATAAAGCGAGGAATACTTATCGCGTCAACAACAGCTACCATCGGAACAACAATTGCCGCAAGGGCTGTTGGTAGAGCCATCCGGAATAAGATATTCCCTTCCGTTACTAATAACTTACGCTCTATCCTCACAAGATTGTTACCTTTTTGATAAGACAACAACCATATCAGTGCTGCGATAGCTCCAATAACAGAACCGAACATAACAGCAGCAGCAAGCTTACTATCTGACCAATTGAAAATAAGACCGATCCATAACAGTAATAGCATGCAAGCTACACGAACGCATTGCTCAATGAGTTGTGAGATAGAAGATGCCCTAGCATCATCTTTTCCTTGATAGTACCCTCGATATACAGCGAGTAGTGGCGTTATCAATAGGGCAAGCGCTAACATGCGGATGGAGGTTACGACCTCGATATTACCAATCAACTTAGCTAACCAAGGAGCAGCTAATAATCCGATCATACAGCTTACTACTGCTGCTCCACTAATAACAATAAGAGCAACTGACAGTACATTATGTTGCTCTTTTTCATTTTTTTGAGCGATATAAAAAGCTAGTGCAGTTGGAATGCCTGCGATGGCTAAAGCCATCATTAACTGATAGATAGGATATACGATATTATATATACCAAATGCCGCATCACCAGCTAGATTTTGCAGTGGTATCTTTTGTAATACGCCAATGAGCTTCGTAACAAAAGTCGCCGATGTTAACCATAATGCTCCATAACCACTTATCTTTAGCCATTTTGCTCTAAGACTCAATGTTTCTATTCACCCGATTCTGTTGTGGTATGTACCATCACACCATTATAGGTGAAAAAAGCTTCCCCTGCCAGAATAGATATCTGGCCAGAGAAGCTTGTATGTTTCACGTGAAAATTGTCGTTTATTGTTCCATTTGTTTCGCTAGAAATGCAGCTGCTGTCTCCGCCATTTTCTGTTCTAGATTACCTACCTTAACATTGTCTTCTTTACTAAGTAAGACTACTGTACCAATCGGATCTCCACCCGCAATAATTGGTGCAATAATGTAGGAGCTATACGTATCTGACTGATCTTTAACTATTTCATAACTTCCACTATTGGTTTCAAGATGCGTCTTACGGTTGTCCATACAAGCTTCCAACGTTTGTCCAATAGATTTATCGAGCAATTCTTTTTTGGATGCGCCTGCAACGGTAATTATCGTATCACGATCAGAGATAAGCGTAATATGTCCAACACTTTCGAATAACGATTCTGCATATTCCTTAGCAAAGTCACCTAATTCTCCAATTGGAGAATATTTTTTCAGTATAACTTCCCCATCGCGGTCAACAAATATTTCTAATGGATCACCTTCACGAATCCTTAACGTACGACGAATTTCTTTCGGTATTACAACGCGACCCAAATCGTCAATACGACGAACAATGCCTGTAGCTTTCATTACGTATGACCTCTCTTTCAAACACATCGAAATAGTTTGTATTAATTGCTTCTTGTATAGGAACTCCAATAACACAGTTATTTTTCAGACCACGACATCTTATAATCATAATTTCGCTTATTTCGATTGATGAATATGTTTGGTATTATCAACTTCCATGTAGCGTTAACATAAGGCGTAGCCAAAAATTGAATCTGACCATAGTATTCATCCATAACTAACATCTTATACATTCAAGTGTCATCATTTCTCAATAATGCTGAAATTACTCACCTAACTATATTTTGACCAAGGGCAACATTCACTATACTAATGCCACAAAAAAAGCTCTGTCACGTCGATTGGGACGTGACAGAGCTTTTTGTATGACGATAAAGACATTATTGTTATTTCGTTATCGATTATGATGCAGGCGTTGCTGTTGGAGTCTCTGCATCGCCCTCAGGTGTTGCTGTTGGCGTTGTTTCAGGTGTTTCTAATTCAGGCAATGTCATGTTAATTTCATAACCTGGTAATTCTTCTTCAACAAACTTCGATGTTACTTTCTGAGATAGTTGGTTACGAATTAGATCTTTAGTAGTGTCAGGAACAGCATCATATTCTAAAATGTCGCGTGCTTCAACTTTAAGAACTGTGTAGCCAATTGCAGATTTAATCGGCTCGCTAATTTCATTCAATGGAAGTTCCAATGCAGCTGTGCTAATTTCTTTTGCCCAATATCCACCCATATAATCTTTGAGCACTCCACCAGTAGCTTTTGTCTGTGCATCATCAGAATATTCTTTTGCTAATGCTTCCCAGTCTCCACCTGCAGCAAGCTTAGCTTGTACCTCTTTCGCTCGTGCTAATGCTTCTTCATCCGTACGAGTAACTGTTACTTGTTGCGTTGTAGCATCAGTAACACTATTGTTCACAACAATTTGACGAGCGTCATAAAGCGTGTACATATTTTTATTTGCTTCATATTCTTCTTTAGTCATATCATCTGTTATCTGACTTAGAATATAATCGTTAGTTGCAACTACAAACATAATGTAAGAAGCCAAATCATTTTCTGTTAAGTTTTTCTCTTTAAGCATGTCCTTAACATCGCCATAAGCAGATAAACTTTCTTTTACTTGCTCAAAGTTTGTTAATGCTTCTTCTTTGGCTTTCACTTGTTGTTCTTCTGTTGTACGGTTAGCTAAAATCTTATAGGTAATATATTGTTCTAAAACCGCTTCACGAAATCCACTTTGATCAAGAAGCGCTTCGTCCATTCCTTGTAATAATGCAAAAGCTGATTTGAACTTATTGAACTCTAGATCAGTTACTGTACCGTCTTTGTATGTTGCAACAACTTCTCCGCCTTCTACACCTTTGAACGTCAATGAAGGATTAACTTCATCTTTACCGCATGCTGCTAGTAATGCTACGAACAACGCAGATATTACTATTAACTTTAGTCCTTTACCAAAGTTCTTAGTTGTTAAATTAGATAACATGTGTAAACCCCTTTCGAATGTTAGAATCTGCTATCCATTGTAGCAGATTCTATATGGGAAAAGCCAATTTCCCTTTATGTTGTCGCCTGATGCAGCTTCTCTTCATCTTGATGAGTTAATGACTGATATTCAAATAGGAATCGCTCGGTTAGATGTAACTTTTGTTCCATTGTTAAACCTTTGCCACGTAATTCGATACTATATGAACCTTCATCTTCTCTAGACTGTTTAAATCTATTTTCCATTTTCAAACATAACTTATCAATATCTTTACGTATCGCCTTCTTCTTAGGCACTGTATTAAATAATAAACGGAAATCATCATTTTTACTCGTAATTTGAGTAATTCCAAGAGTTGAACCAAGCACTTTCATGCGAGCAACAGTCATTAGATTAATAACCGATTGCGGTAAGTCACCGAAACGATCAATGATTTCTTCGATTAATAAATCTGATTCCTCAATCGTAGAAATAACCGCGGCTTTTTTGTAAATTTCGATTTTTTGCATACTATCGTAAATAAATTCGTTCGGTAAATAGGCATCGACACTTAAATCGATAACGGTTTGAATAACTTTTTTCTCTTCTACTTCTACGCCATCCATCTGTTGCTTTCTAAGCTTAATCTCTTCTGCAAGCATTTGTGAGAACATCTCAAAACCAACGGATGCAATAAAACCATGTTGCTCAGCTCCAAGTAAGTTACCCGCTCCGCGAATCGATAAGTCACGCATCGCAATTTTGAATCCCGAACCTAGTTCAGTAAATTCCTTAATCGATTGTAGACGTTTCTCAGCTACTTCAGTCAACACTTTGTCTCGTTGATACGTGAAATAGGCATAGGCAATTCGATTGGAACGGCCAACACGTCCGCGTAATTGATATAACTGGGATAATCCCATTTTATCTGCATCATGTACGATTAATGTATTAACGTTCGGAATATCTACGCCCGTCTCAATAATACTTGTACTAACCAGTACATCTGATTCACCGTCAAGGAAATCTAGAATCGTCGATTCAAGTTCCTGCTCACTCATTCGGCCATGCCCCACACTAACACGAGCACCAGGTACAAGTTCGCTTATTTCTTCAGCGATTTGATGGATACCTTGTACGCGATTATATAAATAATACACTTGTCCACCACGCGCTAATTCACGCTCAATCGATTCACGTACAAGCGCATGCGAATGTTCCAATACATAAGTCTGGACAGGGAAACGATTTTCAGGTGGCGTTTCAATTACTGACAAGTCACGCACACCAAGCATAGACATATGTAGCGTACGTGGAATAGGTGTGGCCGTTAATGTAAGCACATCTACACTTGTTTTTAATTTTTTCAATTTCTCTTTATGAGTAACTCCAAAGCGTTGTTCCTCATCGACAATGACCATACCAAGTGCTGAGAAAATAATATCTTGAGATAGAAGACGGTGTGTTCCAATGACCACATCAACAGTACCGTTCTTCAAACCTTTTATTGTCTCATTCTGCTCCTTGCGCGAACGGAAACGACTCATAACTTGAACATTAATCGGATAGCCGCTAAATCGTTCACGGAATGTTTCATAATGCTGTTGTGCCAATATTGTCGTTGGTACGAGTACCGCTACCTGCTTACCTTCCATTGCAGCTTTAAACGCTGCACGTACCGCTACCTCAGTCTTACCATAACCTACGTCACCACATAGTAAGCGGTCCATCGGTTGCGCTTTTTCCATATCTCGCTTAATTTCTTGAATCGCTCGTAGTTGATCTTTCGTTTCTTCATATGGGAACATTGCTTCAAATTCATTTTGATACGTTGTATCTTCACCAAATGCAAAACCAGGGGTTGCTTGTCTTTCCGCATATAATTTAATAAGGTCATCCGCGATATCTTGAACGGATGATCTCGCTTTGCTTTTCGCCTTCGTCCACTCTGATCCACCGAGCTTATTAACCTTCGGTTCTTTATCTTCATTACCTACATATTTCTGAATGAGATCGACTTGGTCTACAGGCACAGATAACTTGTCACCAGCCGCGTATACAATATGCAAATAGTCACGGTGTATACCACCGATTTCAAGCGTACCAATCCCTACGTATTTACCAACACCATGATTTTGATGTACGACATAATCGCCAACCTTAAGTTCCGTGTAGCTTTTTATACGTTCAGCATTGTCCATCTTCTTATCTACACGTCTAGCTTTACGTTGCTTCTGTGTGAACATCTCGCCTTCAGTAATGACAATTAAGTTAGACGATGGCAACTCAAACCCTTGCTGTAAGTTACCTTGCAGCAATTGTGGCGGCACAATATCATAGTCGAGCAATACACGTTGCATCCGATCCACTCGCTCTTTGTTGCCTGCAAGCATAATGATCGTTGCACCATTTTTTCTCCAGCGCTCCATCTCTGCCTTTAGTACATTCATCTGACCGTGGAAACTTTGCATCGTACGAGTCGTTATATTCACGATGTTTTGCGGTTGAGTATGTGGAATTTGTCTTAAGAACAATTGTATAAACAATGTAGGAAACGGACGATGCTGGAGAATTTGAGTGCTTTCTCTAGCAAGAACGAAACCAGGTAATGACTTACCATTTTGTAATAAATGCAAGTTCCACTCTGTCTCATCGCGTTCAAGCTGCTTCGCTGTTTCGATTAGCCGGCTTGGTTCATCAAGTACAAGTAATGTATCGGCTGGTACAAAGTCAATGATGCTTTGTTGCTCAGGATATAGTAATGAAATGTACTTATAAATCTCAGAGAAGTAGATACCTTCTCGTAATTTGCCAATTTCTGCTCCAATCTCATCACGCAACTTGTCCTTTGTAGCACGATCACTCATTTTATCTAACTGAGCCTCTAGTAAGTTCGCTGCATGCCTAGCTGCCGTCTGCATTCGTTCTTTAGTTGCTAGTATTTCTTGTGCTGGAGGCACAACGAAAGAGTCCATACGTTCAACGGTACGTTGATCTACGGGATCGAAGGTACGAATCGAGTCTATTTCATCTCCGAACCATTCTACACGTACTGCAAGCTTTGAGGTGAGTGGATAGAAGTCGATAATGCCGCCTCTTACACTTAATTCACCTTTAGATTCCACGCGATCTGCTCTCGTATAACCAAGCTCATTTAACTTATGGAGGAAATGTTCAGGATCAATTTGCTGACTTACGGTAATTTCTAATTCAGCATGTATAAAAGATTCTTTAGTAGGAAGATATCTTCTAATGCCAGAAAACGGAACGACAACAATACCTCGAAAACCTTTAGCTAAGGACAATAGTACGTCCATTCTTTGCGCTAATGTTTCGGGGCTTGATATTGCTGCTTCAGCAGCCATTAATTCATTGGCAGGGTATAATAGCACCTTCTCGCTAGACAAACAATCTTGTAGATCTTCTGCTATCTTCTGAGCAGAGAACATATTATGCGTAACAACTAGTAATGGACGATCTAACTGATCTTCTAATGCTGCGAGAAAAACTTGTCTCGAGGAGCCAGAAAGTCCTGACACCATCTGTTCTTTCATCCCTTTGTCAAAACCTTGTACGACTGATTTTAACTCAGAATCTTCAGCAAATAAATCTATTAGCGCTTTCAATTTGTGAGGCACCTTCTTTCTAAGCTACAAGCTATGTAAGTCTATCTTGCACTATAACAACTCACATATTGTGCGCAAACAAGCCATCCACAATATGTTGCAAGCTTGTGGACGGCTGTTACGCACGTGAGAGGTAGTTCATATCATTCACTTGTGATCACGATGTGATGCTTCGCTGATTATTCGGCGGCGAAAATAACATTCATCGCTTGTTCTGGTGCTCATGTACCAAGTACGTACATTCCGCTCCTCACTTCACTAGCTTCATGTCATTTTCTTGGTGCTGACATGTAAATGATTTGAACCTATATTGGAATCGTAGTTCATATCATTCACTTGTGATCACGATGTGATGCTTCGCTGATTATTCGGCGGCGAAAATAACATTCATCGCTTGTTCTGGTGCTCATGTACCAAGTACGTACATTCCGCTCCTCACTTCACTAGCTTCATGTCATTTTCTTGGTGCTGACATGTAAATGATTTGAACCTTTATTAGAATCATAGTTCATATCATTCACTTGTGATCACGATGTGATGCTTCGCTGATTATTCGGCGGCGAAAATAACATTCATCGCTTATTCTGGTGCTGACATGTAAATGATTTGAACCTATATTTGAATCATAGTTCATATCATTCACTTGTGATCACGATGTGATGCTATTGCAGAGGATTATTAATTAACATCAACTCGGGGTTACTGCTCAATGCTTCATTGCAATAATCACAAACAAGTTGCACTTCAATATCCCCATTTAAATTATACGTAATTATATCTTTACGCTCATCGTCGGTCAAGGAATTGAAACCTAGACGTTGCTCAGATATAACCGATTCATCTATCTTACCAATATTCGATCTGCAATATTTGCAAATATAGGTTACAGCCATGTTATGCCTCCCGAAGGTCATTTATAACCTTCAGTATGCCCTATTTTTTACAATCTATTACCCATTGTATTTTCCCATAGTTTCTTCAAATGGGTGTTTCAGACTATATTCAATCGCATCACATGCATGGGCAATCATCTCTTCTAGACGAGTTTGCTCTGCCTTAGCGAATTTACTCAGAACATAATCAGCAATAACAATGCCTGGTTCGGGGCGAGAAATGCCCATACGAACGCGATTAAACTTTTGTGTATTCAAATGTGCAATAAGTGATTTGATGCCGTTATGACCGCCTGCGCTGCCCTGATAACGTAGTCTTAGCTTACCAATCTCGGTATCAAGATCATCATAGACGATAATACCATCTTCTACATTCAGTTTATAGAAGTCCATATAAGCTCGAACTGCTTCACCAGACAAGTTCATATAGGTCACCGGTTTTAGCAAAGCCACTCTAGTACCTGCAACATTACCTTCGCCAACTATTGCTTTGAACTTACTTCCATTCATAGAGATGCCCCAGCGGCGTGCTAGCTCATCAATAACCATAAAACCGACATTATGACGTGTTTTTTCATAGCTAGAGCCTGGATTCCCAAGACCTACAATCCATTTCATTGTGTACAATCTCCTTAAATTTTTCTGCGCTTCAGAGCCCATCTTCCTCATATTGAAAAATACATCGGAAGCATAAATCTTAAATGTTTCTGAGTTTTAGAACCTACCTTCTTCGTACAGAAAAATACATTGGAAGAATAGAACTCTATTTCCCATCCTTCTTCGCTTTCGCTCGTGCGCGAATTTTATCTGCGTATTCAGGTTTATTTTCTTGACGCTGGCGAGCAATCGCTAAGTCACCAGCTGGTACATCCTTAGTTATTGTAGATCCCGCTACAACGTATGCCCCTTGGCCAACATTAACTGGAGCGATAAGATTAACATTACTTCCGATAAAGGCATGATCACCAATGACCGTTTTCGATTTGTTAAAACCATCATAGTTAACAGTAATCGCACCGCATCCGATATTCACTTCTTTGCCTACTTCAGCATCGCCGACATAACTTAGATGGGATACTTTACTACCATCGTCAAGTATCGCATTTTTCAGCTCTACAAAATCTCCAACTTTACAATGTTTACCTACTTTAGTACCAGGACGTAAGTAGGCAAATGGACCGATGCTGCTCTCGTCCCCTACTTCCGCATGATCAAGTACGGAATGTTTAATTGTTACGCCATTATGGATCGAACAATTGGAAAGATCCGTTTGTGGTCCAAGGATACAATCTTCCCCAATCGTAGTCTTACCTCGTAATACAGTACCTGGATATATAATCGTATCCGCTCCAATGACTACATCTGACTCAATGTACGTCGACGTAGGATCAATAATCGTTACTCCGTTAACAAGATGTTGACGGTTAATACGCGTACGCATATGCTGCTCTGCCTCCGCAAGAGCTACACGATCATTAACCCCAATAGCTTCCGCTATATCGGATGTACAGTAACCTTGAACAACTTCTTGATCTTGTCTGAACAATCCAATAACATCGGTCAAATAATATTCGCCTTGTGCATTATTATTTGTGACACGACTCAGTGCTTCAAATAGTTTCTTGTTGTCAAAACAATATGTTCCTGTATTAATTTCTTGAACTGCAGCTTCTGCAAGAGAACAATCTTTCTGTTCTACAATACGTTCAACAATACCTTCTTCATTACGAATGATACGACCGTAACCAGTTGGATTCTCGAACAATGCCGTTAATATTGTTGCTGCCGCTCCACTTTCTTGATGTAATTTCAACATCTGCTCGATCGTACTTGCTTGAACAAGTGGAGTATCTCCGCAGATTACAATCGTTATTCCGTCTTCAGAGCCAAGTAAATCTTTTGCTTGTTGTACAGCATGACCGGTACCTAATTGTTGCTCCTGCTTCACATATTGTGCTTGCTGCCCAATAAACGCTTGCACTTGCTCTGCACCATGACCGACTACCACCACTATTTTCTCACTCTTGGCTTGAATTACTGTATCTAATACATGACCCACCATCGGCTTACCGCATACGGGATGTAATACCTTATATTGTTTTGATTTCATACGTTTTCCTTGTCCTGCTGCTAACACGATAGACATAATTTTCATGTCATTCTAGCCCCCTTCATCAATAAACCCTCAACTGAATATATCTTATTATACAAAAAAAGAAAAGAGAGCCTAAGCTCTCTCTTCCTCCTTGTTAAAATACTAATAATGATACCTTGTATTACGATACTTCTTCGATTACAACTTCATCAGCTGCACGCTCATACTCTGCTAATACAGCAGATTGAATCTTCTCTCTAGTAGTAGAAGAAATTGGGTGAGCGATATCGCGGAATTCTCCGTCTGGAGTACGCTTACTTGGCATAGCAACGAACATGCCGTTGTTTCCATCAATTACACGAATATCATGAACAACGAATTCGTTATCAATCGTGATAGATGCGATAGCCTTCATACGTCCTTCAGAGTTCACGCGGCGGAGTCTTACATCAGTAATTTGCATTTGTGTTCACCACCTTTGTCTATTGGAGACTTGGTGTATAATTCCACATTTTGAAGCTAAATCCTTCTTGTTTTTTGGTAATTTGATACTTTTTTTTAAGATTTTTTTTAATTTGCATAATTTTCGTCTACATTCGACACGAATCGATGAAAACGCTTTATTTATGACAAGCCCTATCTATTATGATTAACTTAAAAAAGTCGCTATATTTATTAAGAAAGACCGTCAACAGACGGCCTCTCAAAGTATGATTGACCCATTAGTTGAGTGAGTCGAAATAATTACCTGGAACAATTTCCATTTGCTTTGTCTTCATATCTACCGCAACTAAATTAGCAAGCGATACATAATCAGTTAATAAACGTTCTTCGTTCTCTATTTCACCAGACTCTACAAGTACACCTACACCAGCGACTATCGCATTAAATTCATGGAGCAAGTCCATCATTCCTTGGATCGTCCCGCCAGCTTTCATAAAATCATCAATAATAAGAACACGAGAACGTTCTTTCAATGCCCGACGTGCTAAAGACATTGTCTGAATTCTTTTCGTTGAACCTGATACATAATTGATACTTACAGCAGATCCTTCTGTCACCTTATTATCTCTACGAACGATAACAACAGGAATATTCATGCAAGCAGCTGTAGCATATGCTAGTGGAATACCTTTCGTTTCTACAGTCATAATAATATCAATTTGTGATTCAGCAAATGCTGTTGCAAACATCTTACCGATATCTGCTAACAACTTCGGTTGTCCGAGCATATCTGTCATATATAAGTATCCACCAGGAAGTACTCGATCTGGTTGTTGTAGTGTCTGACATACCTCATTGATAATACCTAAAGATGTTTCAATTGGCATCATTGGTTTAAATTTTACCCCACCTGCTGCTCCGGCTAACGTATACAGTTGGCCAATACCTTCTTCTTCAAATACCTCTTTAATAATAGCTAGATCTTCACTAATGGAGGACTTGGCAGATTGATACCGCTCTGCAAATGCAGTTAACGAGATTAAAGTGTGGGGACGAGCAAGCAGATATTGTGTCATTTCTACAAGCCTTGAACTACGCTTCAATTTCTTCAATGCAATCTCTCCCCTAAATCCGAATAATATAAAGTCAATATTACATTTTTATACGGATTTAATCAAGTTTGATTTGCTTTTGCCTTTATGTAAGCATACGTACAACATATACCTCTTTGCAGAAACCACGTAATCCATTATAAATTCTTGAAAGCTTCGCTTCCTTGGATACTAGACCGAATACTGTCGGCCCACTCCCAGACATTAGAACGCCGTCTGCGCCCAATCTGATCATACTATCCTTTAATTGTTTTACTTCTGGATACAACTGAAGCGTCACCGATTCTAGTACATTTCCAAGAGCATCACACATATCTGTAAATGAACCTCTATCAAGCGCACCCATCATATCTTGCACAGATGGATGTTGATCCACCTTATTCACTCTAAACCTTCCGTATACATCTGCTGTAGATACATTGATCGGTGGCTTAGCTAATACTACCCAACATTGTGGTGGAATGGAGATTGGTTGTAGCAGTTCACCACGACCTGTAGCTAGTGCTGTGCCTCCTGTGACACAAAACGGCACATCAGATCCAAGTTCCGCACCTAACTCACATAATTCTTGTTCAGAAATATTTAGGTTCCATAGACGATTCAGTCCACGCAGTGTTGCCGCTGCATCACTGCTACCTCCTGCCAGTCCGGCAGCTACAGGAATTTTCTTATCCAAATGTATATATACGCCTTGCTTCACCTGATAGCGTTCTTTTATCAGTTGAGCCGCTTGGAAAGCTAGATTTTTCTCATCTAGCGGAATATAACCAACTTGAGAGCTTATGATAATTTGATCACGAGCCAGTGGTTCCATTTCCAGACGATCAGCCAAATCAACCATTGTCATAATCATCTCAACTTCATGAAATCCATCTTCACGCTTACGTAACGCGTCTAATACTAGATTGATTTTGGCTGGCGCCTTTTCATATATTTTCATTAATCTTATTCACCCGTCCATTTTAGCATAGGTTCATTATAGCAAAGGAAACAAAGAAAAGCTAAACAATGCTTTTAATTGACAGCATGTTTAGCTAATTTTTATTATTCCTTATTTTGCTTTGCTACTGCTTCTTCTGCTAATTGAATGGCTCGTTTCACCATATTACCAGCATCTTTGGCTTTGATTCCGCCCCAACCTTCTTGCTCGACCGTATTCAAAATACCAAGATCTTTTGCCACTTCCATCTTCAGTTGTTCGGACATGACACTGCGTCGTCTACCCATAGCTTTACCTCCTGATTTAGCGGATGGTTAAATTATTCACTTGTGATAACGCAGAATAAGCGTTGTAGCTTATTCGACATCGAATATGTCCTCCATCGAAAGCCTAGCATATGCTTCCGAATTATGTTTCCTTCAGAAACATAGTAGGTGCTCACGTACACAATACGTACGCTGTGCTACTCGTTTTCGCTGTAGTGCATCTTCTTGGTACTGACAAGCGAACAATTTAACCTTCATTGGAATGAGATACTCAAATTATCCACTTGTAATTACGCGGAATAAGCGTTGAACATGCTCCGCAGTAACCTCAGTTTATCATTTGACCTTCATCAAAATGAAGTAAGCATAGTATGTGTTATATCCTTGAATTCATGCTGCAAACAAAAAAACAAGACGCAGATTTCTCTGCGCCGAATATTCAATCGTATTCACTATCGCTATTGAGTCTTTATTGTTGAAGATGAGCAATACGAACTTGCCCTTCATCATTACAAACTGTAACTTCTACAGACTCGGTTAAAATATCTGCATAGCTATAGGACACACGTTTAAAAGCGTGCTGTTCTTCATCTAACTTAACGATGAATACAGAAGGGTAGGTTTCTTCTAACGTGCCAGTACGTTCAATCGTCTTACGACGACCACCATTTGCTCTAAGAGTAATTCTTGAGCCAACATGAGCTTCTAAGCTGCGTTTTATATCCAATAGCGCATTTTTTGCCATTGTGACTACCACCTCTTTCCTTGTCCATTATAGCGAACAATTAGGTGTTTGTCAAACGAGCAAAATATTATATCAGCAGCCATAACTTCTTGTCAACGGTTATTTTATCCATTTTTTCAGGATTTATCTAAGCTTTGTTATTATGCTCAGCATCTCTGATCTTATACAAATTGTTTTGGCCTTGGATAACCTACACGATATCGACCAATCGTCTCTATCCCACCAACACCATCTATGCCACTAATTGTACCCTCAACTAAGTCTTTCAGGTTAATGATTTCCTTAATCGGAGTATAACTCGCTTTAATTGCGATATAAACCGGATCAAGGGCATGAATAAGTATTCTACCAGGTGAACTAGCGAAGTTAGCTCCTGTATTTAGCAATGCCTCATAGTGCGACTGACATGCTCCAGCAACGACAACTAAGCTATCCCGATTGCGTTCATACTCTCTTGCTACTCTAACCGCATTTACAAAATGTTGTGAGTTCTTATAACTACTCAAGCTAGATAGATCCATACCCACGCGATGTTTTAACACGCCATCATGACCAGTAATAACAACAATATCTGGTTGAATCTCTGGCAATAGTCGTACAAGAGCGTCCGCCATCTTAGATTCATTAATATAATATCCTTCTGCAGGAACTTTCATTGCTTCGTACAACTGCATACTTTTTTTCAAATAGTTAGAGTCTCCATCGAGATGAAGAACTTTACCCGGCCATTCAAAATACGTTTCATCTTCAATTTCCCTATAGTTGTGGATCATATCTCTATATAGATCGGGTCGTTCTATCGTAGTATGCATATGTCGTAATGTTTCATTGACTTTATGACGTACCGTCTGTGCAACTACTGTCGCAGCAGGATCATGAACGGATCTAAGATCAACTTTAGGCGAATCCGCCAAAAGTCTGAAGTCTAATCCTTTTAGAATAACATTTTCACTTTGTACCATCTCTATTCGAAATAGCACGTCTCCGCCATAAGATTGACGAACAACAAGATCACCTTGCTTCATAGGTAAATCACCTCTTGGTCTATCGTATGGATAGCCAAGGCGAATGGTGAGTACTTCCAAGCAGAAATTCTAGTTAAACCAATCGACAGCTAATAAAGCACTACTTAATGTTGCAAATTCTTCAAGACTAAGTGTTTCCCCTCTACGAATTGGATCGATATGAACGGATTCTAACAATGCGGTTAACTCGGGACGTTTCTCTTTGCCCGAAACCATCATTAGATTATTAATTAATGTTTTACGACGCTGGACAAATGCACTCTGAACAACGCGGAAGAAAAATGCTTCATCCTCAACCTGAACCGCAGGTTCATCACGTACCGTTAGCTTAATAACTGCAGAATCTACATTAGGTTGTGGTATGAATGCCGTATTAGGTACGATACATACGATTTCCGTCGTGCAATAATATTGGACCGCTACACTTAAGCTACCGTATTCTTTGCCGCCTGGCTTAGCTGACATCCGCTGTGCTACTTCTTTCTGAATCATAACAACAATATTCTCAAGTGGTAGCTTCTCTTCAAGCAGCTTCATCAAAATTGGCGTCGTCACATAATAAGGTAAATTGGCAACAACACTTACTTTTTTATAATCAGAAAACTGATCAATAAATAATTGACGTAAATTAATATCAAGCACATCACCATGCACGACATTAACATGTTCTTGATCCTCAAATACTTCAGCAAGTATTGGGATTAATCGTCTATCGATCTCAATGGCCGTTACTTTACCTGCTTCTTCTGCTAATGGCTGTGTTAACGCACCAATACCCGGACCGATCTCTAAAGCACCTTTTTCTTTACTCAAGTCTGCAGCGCTAACAATTTGATTCAGTATATTGCCATCAATCAAAAAGTTTTGACCTAAACTTTTTTTGAAAGAGAATTTATGTTTTGCTATTATTTCCTTTGTACGTTGCGGTGTTGACACTTCTAATTGGTTCATTGATATTATTCCTCCAACTGATATCCTAATTGTTCAAGTGCAGCTTGAAACTCCTGCTTCGTTATATTAAAGCTTGTACAACGCTTATAGAACTGCTTGCCATTAGCATAGCCGATGCCTAGCAGTTTACCCAATTCTAATCTTCGTGAAGCCGCTTCGGGATGGACAAGCAAGCCTGCTGCCATCAAATCCTCCATGGTCACTTCTCCCGTCATTGCAGCCGTCTCTGTACGCAACTCAGATAGAGCTTGACGAATGGCATCAGGCGAAGCATTCTCAATACCGATATCACCTTTATAATAAGCCTTCTCCTGCGGCAAAAAAGCATGCTTACAGCCAGGTGCATAACTAGCTACGATTTTGCGTATTCTTTCACCCGCATGATCAGGATCTGTAAAAATAATAATTCCTCTACGCTCATTGGCAAGTCGAATGCGTGCAAGTACTTCTTTTCCAATAGCAGAGCCATTCGTTTCGATCGTATCTGCATCAACTGCACGTTTAATCGCCGTTGTATCATCCTTACCTTCAACGACTATCACTTCTTTAATCAAAGTTAGTTCTCCCCCTTAGAGGTAGTTCAAAAAGCGGGCTTTGATAACGATGGGTATGCTAACGTAACATACTCGACATCGAATATGAAGCGAACTTGGAAAGTACAGTTCGCGTGTACGTAATCATGTACACTTGCGCTTCCGTCTTTCTCAAGTAACGCTCCATCTTCTCGGTTCTGAAAGCCCGCTTTTTGAACTTTCATTTTAAGTTAGTTCAAAGTTAATTCAAAACATCGAATATAAAGCAAACTTAATCTCTTGAACGATGTTTCTTTTAGAAACATTGTAGAGATTTGTGTACGACTAACGTACACGGTCGCTTACTCATTTGTCTAGTATAGCCTATATTACATATACATAAAAACAAAAAGGAGAGGCAAATTAGCCTCTCCTCTTATCATGGCATATTTAACTAAACAATGCGATACAGAAAATGAAATTAACTAGCAGATGGTTTGTTAGGTCCGATTACGTAGACTTTAACACCTTTCTTTTTGCCGAACTTCGTAGCGACATTCAAGCTTTCAAAGTAAACATCGATCTTGTTACCTTTAATCGCCCCGCCTTTATCTTCTGCACGTCTTAAACCTACGCCTTCGATATATACCCACCATCCCATAGGAATGACAGAAGTATCGACTGCAATCGTACGACCTTCCTCTACAGTAGTGCCAGATGCGGTTACTCCGTAACCTGCATCCCCTTCACTTTTACCTGTAGATTCAGCGCCCGCCGTATATGCAGTAAGCGTAACATTCGTCAAAACTTTTTTCGCATTGAAAGTGTAGTCACCCTTCGTTACTTGCTCAACAGAAGAACTGCTGTTTGATAACGTTGTGACTGTCGACTTAGGTTTCGCTGCACCCACAGCTACTACCTGGTCTACTGTATTTGTCTTCACAGTTTCACTTATGACTGAATTAGATACGAGTACACCATCTTCATATCTTGCTTCTAACTGTTCGACTACAACACCTTCTTGGCCAGATTGCACAACTTTTTCTGTGCCCTTAACCAAACTAGCGTCTTCCTTCTTCACGATAGAGAAAGGTACCGTCTTTTCGTTTGACGTTACTTTTGTTTCTACACGGACCACCGTAATGGTCTCGTTCTCCTCAATGCTTGAAGCAAGAGGAGGATCTATTTCATCTTGACTGCGAATCGATATATCGAGATCCTCGATCGCTGCCTGCACCGTTTTCTCTGTCGTGTATACCGTTGACGTATTTCCGTCGGCTACAACTGTGATCGGCATTGCATGATTAACTTCAATGATATCACCATCCTTAATCGGCGCATTAAGTGATGCTGAAATTTTGTCATGCGGTCCTACAGTAATAGCTTGTTCATCCAGTAGGCGTTGCAGGACCCATTGTTTTGTTGTCACAACGGTTTCTTGTCCATTCACTACTACGGAGACGTTTTTTTCCGTCGCCCCGTATAACAACACCAAAAACATGAAAGACATAGCGATTGAGATTATTATACTTAACATAATCAAACGCAAGTTTCCATGCCTCCATCGCATTGCGAAAGTCATGCTGGATGATCGTTTGCCATGGGTGTCCTTAACTGGAATATTGCCCACTTCATCGGTCCTCCTTCATAGCCCCGCCGCCAAGTGTTACGCATGTTACAACTGACGTGACTATAACCTATATGGCGTGCTTTGCACGCTTCCAGCTCTCTTGATTCCTCCCACATCTCTATCCCTATGTCGGCTATCTCTTAATTATGCAAAATCGATAGATACAAACTTTGAAGTTATGATAATGAGTACTATCAAAATACAAAGTGAGACAACTTGTGATGCGATTGAAATCTTATTAGTGAAAACTGGAAATCCAATACAGAATGTAAAAGTTCTGAGATGAATCATACCTTGTTCGGCAACTACTTGTAAAGAAGCGATAAAATGCGATTTCACGTAAAAATCAGGGTTATTTCGGAATATTATATTGTTTTCGGCAACAAAATAGAGTTTTTATCCATGAAATGTCCATTTTCCTGCCTTTTTCAACCGATCTTACTTAATTTTGAAACAATTTTTTCCATTTTGCATTGTTATAGCTGCCAATTCATCTACAGAAATTCCCTTAATTTGAGAGGCGGTCTCTGCGACAAGTGACACAAAAGCGGTCTCATTTCGCTTCCCACGGTGTGGATGTGGAGCAAGATATGGACAGTCCGTTTCGATCAAAATTCGATCAAGTGGAACGTTTGCAAGTACCTCTTTTGGAACTCTAGCATTTTTGAAAGTAAGTGGTCCTCCAAATGAGATATAGAAGTTCATATCTAGACATTGTTGTGCACTTTCCCAACTTCCTGAGAAACAATGCATAATACCCCCGACTTCAGAGGCACCTTCTTCTTTCAATATCCGAATCACATCTTCATGAGCATCACGATTATGAATAATGATTGGTTTTTTAATCTTTTTAGCTAGTCTAATCTGTTGACGGAACACATCATGTTGCACTTCTTTAGGAGAAGTATCCCAATGATAATCAAGTCCAATTTCACCGATTGCAACGACTTTAGGATGTTTGCATAATTCTTCAATCCATTCAAGATCTCCAGCTTGCATATGTATACTTTCTACAGGATGCCAACCAACTGCAGCATAGATAAAATCATATTGCTCGGCTAAAGCTATTGTTGTTGGAATCGTCTTGCGATCAAAACCTACATTCACAATAAGCTCCACTCCAGCTTCTCTTGCTCGAGCGATCATCTCAGCGCGATCCTCATCGAATTGAGGCGAATCTAGATGTGCGTGTGTGTCGAATAATACGGGCATGATGTTTAAAACTCCTCTTTAGTTAGATTGAAAATTTGTAGCATTTCATCATTTAATTGATCAATATGTCTAATTAGTAATTCTTCTGGATAATACAGATGAAATTTGCCTTCGTGTAATCCGCTAATTGATGCAACAATGTCAGATTTAGAAGCAATTTCGGATAAACTTCCATTTTGTTCTAGTAGCATAATTGGAGCTTTTTCCTTACTCCCATTTCCACTTTGCTCTGGTCGATATATATCATATGGTCGATCATATGGATAGTCAATTTCGAGATCATATTCTGGATGCATTCCAATAGAAATAAATACATTTTTAAGTTTTTCCAACCATTCATGGTCTAAATTATCAACCGTTATATACTTGTACAATTTTCGATTAAGAAAGCGTTCACATAGGCCAGATAAAATCGAATCATTTTCGTTTATCCAGCATGAAAAAGTGTACTGCATTAGTGACTCATCTAGTCGTAAATATGTCTCTAAATTTAGTGTTTCTTCTATTAAAGAGAGAATAGCTGAATCCATCCATTTGAACGAATAATTTTGCTCAAATAATTGTTTAGCACGCTTAAATATTTGCCGCAAAATTATTTCTGAACTTCGTGTTACAGGATGGAAATAAACTTGCCAGTACATCTGGTATCTTGACATTAAATAATGCTCAACGGCATGCATCCCACTTTCCTTCACGACTATGCTTCCCTCATGCGGTCGTAATACTCTCAAAATTCTTTCTAAGTCAAAATTTCCATAATTCGTTCCGGTAAAATATGCATCTCTTAATAAGTAATCCATACGATCTGCATCTAATTGACTTGAGATTAAACTAACAACAATAGATTGTGAATATGTCTTCTGGATGACTTGAGCCACTTGCTGTGGTAGTTGCTCGGAACTGCTTCTTAATACCTTATTAATTTCCGTATCGCCTAACAAAATTTCAATCGTCCACTCTTCATGGTCTGTTTCAAATATTTCTTCAATAGAATGAGAAAAAGGAGCATGACCCACATCATGAAGTAACGCTGCACATAAAGCAATTAGTCTTTCCTCTTTGGGCCAGTCTGGGTAATTATATCTCTCAAATTGAGAGATGATTTTCCGTGTAATTTCGTACACACCTAACGAATGTGAAAAGCGACTATGTTCTGCTCCATGAAATGTTAGATAAGTCGTTCCAAGTTGTCTAATCCTTCTCAATCGCTGAAATTCGGATGTATTAATTAAATTCCAAATTAATTCATCTTGCACATACACATAATTATGAACTGGATCCTTAAATACTTTCTCTTCACTTAGTAATGACATATATATTAGCCTCCTTTTGTTCATGGTATCGACACAAAATAAGTTTTTTGTCGAATGATGTCGTTTATTAGTTTCCAAAATGTCGAAAATGTTGTATTCTATTACAAAGTAAATTACCATCTTTGTATTGTAAAAGTCTATTTTATAAGCATTTTTACTAAAAAATAATATTGACTCTTCTGGTAATAGTTGGTATTATTAAGCTAAATAACACGAACATTGTCGAATAATGACATTGTTTACTTGCGAGAGGACGGAATTAAAATGATGAAATCAACAGGTATTGTACGTAAAGTAGATGAACTAGGTCGTGTCGTTATTCCTATCGAATTAAGACGTACGTTGGGAATCGGAGAAAAAGATGCTCTAGAGATTTATGTAGATGGCGAGCGTATTATGTTGAAGAAATACGAGCCTGCATGTATCTTCTGTGGCAACGCAGAAAACGTTTCTTACTTCAAAGGAAAAATTGTTTGTCATAATTGTTTATCAGAAATGCCAACTCCTGTGACAAAATAAGAAAAATAATGTATACTGTATTTATTGATATGTTAATTCTAACCTTTTAAATACTCCTTGATGCCTTCCTGGACGTTTTCTGCCAGGAAGGTCTTTTTTTGTCTTGATATCTTACATGCTGAATATCGGGTAAGCTACGTCAGCATACTCATCGTTATCAAAGTCCACTTTTTGAACTTCCCCTTCCAATCGAGGTTCAATAAGTGGACTTTCAGAATCAAGCAGGTGAAACGCTACTTGAGAAAGGCGGAAGCGCAAGTGTACGTAGTTGGTACACGCGAACCGTACTTTCCAAGTTCGTTTCAGATGCGACGCCGACTACGCTACGTTAGCGCTACATCGTTATCAAAGTCCGCTTTTTGAATTTCATCTCATCTGTTGATTTCGTTGTATACGTCTCGCTTGGACAACCCACGATCCCCCGCTACCTGCTTCATTGCATCTTTTCTCGACATCGTTGCTTCATAATGCTCGACATGTTGTTCAAGGGTCAACTTCTGCCACCATTCATTAGCTGCGTCTTCTAGCAACTTTATACCCTCTTGATCCAAACCTTCAATAAGGATACAGAACTCGCCCATTGGTTGATTCTCTTCAAACCAGTCTATGCACTCCGTCAAAGTCCCTCGTAAAGCTTCTTCATGACGCTTAGTTAGCTCTCGTACTATGGCTACTTTACGATTGCCCCAAACTTCTAATAATATAGCTAGCGTTTTACGAATTCGGTGTGGAGATTCATAAAGAATAAGTGTTTCAGTATATGATGAATATTTTTCAAGGAGTTGTATGATCGCTTTTTTATCGCGGGGTAAAAAACCAATAAATGAAAATCGATCTGTTGGTAATCCTGACATAATAAGTGCAGATAACGCTGCATTCGCTCCTGGTATCGGAATAACCGAAATTTCGTTAGCGACAGCTTCTTTTACAATATCTTCACCTGGATCTGAAATTGCTGGCATACCAGCATCACTTACAAGCGCGATATTATTTCCTTCTAATAGTAGCTTAATTAGTTCAGGTCCACTAGCTTCCTTATTATGTTCGTGATAGCTGACGCATTTTGTTTTGATCTCAAAATGCGTTAACAACTTTCTCGTTTGCCTTGTATCTTCTGCAGCAATGAGATCGACCTCTTGTAATGTCCGAATAGCTCTCATCGTCATGTCTTCAAGATTACCAATCGGTGTAGCAACTAAATACAGTTTACCTGTTTGTTGCTCCTGTGAAGCATCTATAAAGCTCTTCTGAATGTTCATATCACTTGTTCTCCCGCTTCATTATATACAATTTGTGGTGGAAGCACTCTAATATCAGGCTTGCCATCACGCGTCGCCTCGATTAATACCATATTAGCTTCTGAATTAATATTAGAATGAACAAATTGAATAACTTTAGGTTCAATCTTCCACTTTCGTAATGCTTCCGTTATATCAACTAAACGTGATGGTCGATGAACCATAAATAGTTTACCACCTGGACGAAGTAATTTGACAGACGCTTTAGCGATATCTTCAATATTACAATAAATTTCATGACGTGCGATCGCATAATGTTCATTAATATTAGTATCCCCAGCGGCTGACTTCATATATGGAGGGTTGACCGTTATTACATCGTATATACCATTACCCGCTGTTAGAGCATATTCCTTCAAATCAGCTTCGATAACAGTAATACGCTCCTCTAGCCCATTCATTATTACATTACGTCGTGCGATCTCTGCTACGCGTGGTTGTATCTCTATGGCATCGATGTGAGCGTCAGTCTTATCAGTACTTAATAACGCTATGACGCCATTACCTGAACAAAAGTCAGCTGCTCTTCCATTCTTCGGGAACCTGGCAAAGCGTGCAAGTAATACCGCATCTAGTGAAAAACTAAATACTTCTCTACTCTGAATAATTCTTAATTGTGATTCCGTTAGCAAATCATCAATTCTTTCACCTTCAAGCAATTCCACTGGATTGTGTGTGACCAAGCAATTCTCTCTCCTTACGTCTTAATGTAATTATATAAAAGTTTAATTTATTTTCAGCATTGATTAAACTACGTAGCGACGCATCGTAAACATAAGACCGCTTTTCGAACTTCGTCTTTCAATCGAGGTTCAAAAATATCGCTTGTCAGCACCGAGAAGATGAGGCGCTACTTGAGAAAGGCGGAAGCGCAAGTGTACATTATTACGTACACGCGAACCGTACTTTCCAAGTTCGCTTCATATTCGACGTCGAGTACACTACGTTAGCATACTCATCGTGATCACGATCGGTAATTTTGAACTTCATCTAAAAAAGCCGCCCTTATTATATCTTGGGGCGGCCCTTATATCTCAATGTGTTCTCACTTATTTAAGAAAGACAGACAGAACAGACAGTCCCCTTCGGTACGAAGATGCCCATAATATACATTACAAATATGGAAGCCTTCATGATATAAGTTCGCCAAATTATCATGACCTTCACCCGGTTCAGCGGATTGCTCCAAAGAATTATCCGTTTGCTCTGTATGCTGATTTGCTTTCTCGTGGACAGGAGAACTTGCATCCACTTCACGCTCAGTATCGTGCTCTCGCTTCAAGACTTGTCTAAGATGTTCATTCTCTATAGATAGACGTTGATTTTCTTCCAATAACGCCACTACTTGCTGTTTCAGCAATGCGAGATCGACATGTAATTGTCCTGTACGATTTTCTATTTCCGTCATTTGAATAAATATATCCTTCATCTCTAAGTATCCACCCCAGAGTCACATGCTAAGCTACTATTGGCATTATGCCTATTTCACTACTACTTCATCTAAAGAAAGTTCCTTTGCCTTACCTGGTATATCAAATAACTGTACAAATACTGTTTTCGTAGATGCATTAATTCCGGTAACCTTGCCTTCGCCCAAGGAAGTGACAACCATTTTACCGACCGTCGGCAGCTCTTCACGAACACTTTCATAATTATCATGTTCGTATTTCAAGCAACACATTAATCTTCCACAAAGACCCGAAATTTTGGTTGGATTAAGAGATAAATTTTGATCCTTAGCCATTTTAATAGAAACAGGTTCAAAATCGCCCAACCAAGATGAACAACATAATACTCTACCGCAAGGTCCGATTCCGCCTAACATTTTGGCTTCATCGCGCACACCGATTTGACGAAGTTCAATACGAGTACGGAAAACACTTGCTAAATCTTTCACAAGCTCACGGAAATCGACTCTTCCTTCAGCAGTGAAGTAAAAAATTATTTTATTACGATCAAAAGTAAATTCAACGTCAACTAACTTCATACGTAATTGATGATGTTGAATTTTCTCGATACATGTTGTAAAAGCTCCTGCTGCTGCATTGCGATTCTCATCCACAACTTGTGCATCAGACTCATTAGCAATACGAATGACACGTTTAAGAGGTAATACAACATCCTCTTCTCCTACTTGCTTCTGACCAATAACTACTTTACCGTATTCAATTCCTCTGGCTGTCTCAACAATAACATGTTGATCCTTTTCTACGGGATGCTCTACAGGGTCAAAGTAGTATATTTTGCCCGCTTTCTTAAAGCGAACACCTATAACATTATACAAGGATTAGCCCTCCTGTAATTTAACCAAAAGTTGCTCAAAAGAAAGTTGAGGCGTTACATTTGCTCTCATACGCTTGTCCGCTTCTAGCACATATTCCATACATGTAATCCAGTTAGCGAATGAACGTGAAAACGCATGCTCGCTGATCCACTCCAATTGATCAATGAAAACAATGTTTTCATTTCTCCCAGCTTGGAATTGTGTCATATCTTTATACCATAATAACAGTAACTGAAGCACAAGCGATACTTGCTGGGCATATTCAGTTTTGAATAGCTTTTGTTGTGCCGTTACCATTGCTGTAGTATATTTTATTATACTTTCCTTCCCTAATTGTATCACTAGGCTTCTAATTTCTGCAAACCCATTCTTTTCAAGAATTTCTCGAGCCCCTTCAATACCAGACGAAAGATGAACAGCTGTTCTAGCTAACGTTGGCGATACACCTTCTGCAACAAGTATTTCTAACATATTTGCCGGTGCAAGAGGAGAAAATGGAACTCTCATTGTTCTCGATCTAATAGTTGGCAATAGTGCCTGTTCATTATGACTAATTAGTATGGCAACTACAGGTGATACAGGATCTTCTAGAAATTTCAATAAACTATTGGCGGCTTGGACCGTCATTTTCTCAGCTTGTTGCACAATATATATCATTCGATTATCTGATGTTGTCCGATACGACATATCTCGCTGTAATTGACGGATCTGATCGATTTTTATACTTTGCCCTTCCGGAGAAATATATCGAATATCTTGTTGATTGCCATTTTCGAATTTCCGGCATTGCTGACAATTTCCACAAGCTTCACCGTCCACTGGTTGTAAGCAAAATATCGCCTTAGCAAAAGCATTAGCTGTAGCTAACTTCCCTGTACCTGAGGGTCCTTCAAATAGATAGGCATGCGATATACGATTATCGTTAAGTGCATTTTTCAATATTCGCTTTGCTCTCCATTGCTCTGCAGTACTATCCTCAGTTTTCATCATAATACTCCTTACATCAAAACACATAATTAATAAGAATTCCTCGAATTTCTCCTAATGTATGAAGCAATTGGATACGGCCTTCTTCCGTTGCTAACATCTCTTCGGCTAATAGTACCAACTTCTCATCCACTTCTTCTAATAACTTATAGCGCTTTACACGGCCGCGGCGATCAAAACCTCGAACTTCTTTCAAGCCAATGCCTTTTCGGAGTGTATCCTCTAAAAACTGCTTGACCATTTGACGATAAATTTTCAATTCTCGAACAGTCATATGTCTAGCTAGACGATCGCCTTGTTCTTGAATGCCTTTTATCATTTGTTGCATTTCACTAACAGTATGCTGTCTATTTTTCTGCATTAGCATTTCAGAAAATTGATTAGACTGAACTTGCTTATTAACACCTTCATTAGCTGTGCGACTTTGTCCAAGTGGTCTAAAGCTAGGGTCTACCCTCATCCGCGCTCACTTCCATTCAAAAATGTTCAAATCTCTCTACTGGAACTACAAATACTGTTGCTCCACCTACCTGTACTTCTACAGGGAATGGGATATAAGAATCGGTTGCTCCACCCATAGGTGTAACTGGAGTAACTAATTGATCTCTTACTTTACAGCTATGACTAATGACTTGAAAAACTTCATGTACACGCTCATCCTCGACACCGATTAAAAACGTTGTATTACCAGCTCGCAAAAATCCGCCAGTACTCGCAAGTTTTGTAGCACGGAAGCCTTCTTGAACTAAGGCAATCGATAACCGGTTACTGTCTTTATCCTGAATTACTGCAATGACCAATTTCATAAGAATTCCTCCTAATATATGATAGAATTTGAAATCTTGGTTGTGCGATTGAACGCAATTTACATTATTTACAGAATGACATAACGTGTATATGTTACATTTTGACGCTACCTTATCATTTTCCTTCTAAATAAGCACTAATGATCGCAAAAACGTCTGCATAAACCTCTTGCCTGCTCTTATTCGCATCAACTTTTTTAATACGTTCACTATAACGCTCACATAATGTCAAATATCCTGATCTAACCTTATCATGAAAGCTATTGCTTTCCAAATCAAGTCGATTTATCTCACGCCCTTTGGCAGCAGCAATTCTAGCTAATCCGACTGACGGTGTTACATCCATATAGATCGTTAATTGTGGCATTAGCTGTTGAATGGCAAATTGATTAATTGACCATATCTCATCGATGCCAAGCCCACGTGCCACCCCTTGATAGGCTAGGCTACTATCAATAAATCTATCGCATACAACAATATATCCTTCTTCAAGTGCAGGTATGACTTTTTCTACAAGATGTTGGCGTCTAGCTGCAGCATAGAGTAAAGCCTCAGTACGTGCATCCATGGCAGTAGATTCGATATCAAGAATAACTTCTCTAATCTTTTCTGCTATTGGAATACCACCTGGTTCTCTTGTTACAATGACTTTATGTCCTTGCTCTATTAACTCATTAGTTAACGAAGAAATAACCGAGGACTTCCCTGCACCTTCGCCGCCTTCAAATGAAATAAATAGTCCTTTAGTCAAAGTTAATGCTCCTATTCTACCAATAATCTTCTTATAATAAAGTTTCAAAAAGTTATGAATATACTTATTATTGTATCAGACATAGTGCCTTTATTATACGGCTCTTATACAAATACTTTAATCATTCCGTTAGAAATTGTAGATGAACCTTGAAATCTAGCCCCTGAATTGTTTAAACCGATAATATAGTCTAGTTGAGGGGCTTGTATTATCTCTTCTTCATATAGAATAGGAATACCAGGTGGATACGGAATGACCATTTCTGCACTCTGCCTTCCCGCTGCATCTAGTAAAGAAATAACTTCTACCTGCCTTTGACTCGGAAGACGTTGCAATTTAACCGCATTACTAACAGCTAGATCTATTGGATTTTTTAGCGTAGATATATTTGAATTAGATATACATTGCTGTGATGTATTTATACGTGAAATTTCTTGATGAATTTCTAATATTGCATGTTGAATAAGTTCACATTGTTGCTTTGTAGCATTCATGTGCCATACGAATACTACATATTTTTCATTAGACATCTCTACCCAAATCATCTTAGACTCAAACATTTTCTGTAGTTGATGACCTGTTACCGTATTAGAATGATCAAATAGTAACATACGATATGGATCTTGCTTATAGAATGACTCCTCACTAGCTAATTGTTCTACACGTAAACATAATTTCTCTTTGTTAAGCCAATTGGTTAGTTTATTGACTATATGATACGTCTGTAAAAACCATGTATCACCATAACTCTCCAAAGTCGCTCTAGCTGCATCTATTGAGGCCATTATGACATACGAAGGACTTGAACTTTGAATAATACTTAATTGTTGCTGTATATTTTCTTGTTGCAAATACTGCCCTTGAACATGTAATACTGCACCCATGGTGAAGGCTGGCAATGTCTTATGCATAGATTGTACTACTGCATCTGCTCCTACACTTAAAGCAGATGTCGGTGCAAAGGGAGCTATTCCATAATGCGCTCCATGAGCCTCATCTACTAACAGAGGAATGTGGTGATGGTGGACAAGTGATACATAATCCGTTAAGTCAGCACTAATCCCATAATAATTAGGGTTCGTTAGAAATACTGCTTTCGCCTGCGGATATTTTATCAATGCTTGTCGAACCGTTTCAACACTCGGTACAACAGCTATATTAGTTATAGGTTCATATTCAGGATTCAGGAACACAACGTTTGCTCCTGCTAATTTACAACCATTAATAATCGATTTATGAACATTACGCTGAACAATAATATAATCATTGGTATTACAAATAGATAATATTAACGCTAAATTTCCTGCTGTACTTCCACCTACTAGAAAATAGCTATGATCTGCCCCATATAGTTTCGCCGTAGCATCTTGCGCATCCTTAATAACCGTCTCAGGATCATGTAGATCATCTGTATGTGATAACTCTGTTACATCTATTGTCGCAAGCTTACCCATATATTTTATTAGATCTTCATATTCTGTATGTGGTAATACATCTGTTAGCTGACGATATACATCGCCATTACGATGGCCTGGCACATGTAGTGACAACGGCTTTTGCTTTGAAAATTGAATAAGATGTTCCAATAAAGGCGCATGCCAATGCGTAGTCATGTATACTTCAACTCCTTATAATAACTTGCATTAACTGTATCATAACTAATTATACTAGCAAACAAAAAACGACTACCCGTTGGTAGCCGTTACGCATTTTTCTCGAAAAAAATATGTTTCATTTTTGATATAAAAAATGGATACTTTGCATCCATTACATCAGTCGTCACCATCTCATGTTCACAGTTAGAACAAATAAAGCTAGAAACGATGCGAATGCCTTCCTCTCGTTGCAACCCACATATGGTACAACAATGTTCTATTGTCGTGTTCATTCTCTGACCACCTTAACATTCTATTTATAACAGTATGGCTTGTATTCTATGAAAATATACATCACTATTTTCAATGTATCGCTAATGCCTGTTCTAGTTCTACATTGATTTTATTCCTTATAAACATAGATTGGAAAATATCCGATATATATAGTATATCAATGCACGATGAAGGGATCTAGATATGAAACAATCATTAACTGATCATCCTACAGCAACCATATATCAGTATAAACATGTTCTCAAAATTCGTATAAGAAACGAAATGTTGCTTAGTTATATACTATGTGTGTTATTACTTTTAGCATTTCAAATGTTATATTATGATATGTACGGATTGTTTGCATGGTTAATTGGCTTTGCTGCAGTTCAAGTTCTTCATATTATTATTATTCTGTTAACTTTTATACAAGTTAATGAAGCAGCAGACAGGAAGTGGAAATGGACTGTTATTCCTCCCTGGATTGGTTTTATGCCAGCTAATGATATTAGTTTTACTGTATATCGTAAAGTTCATAATCATCTGTTTTGGCTTGGTATTATTATTATTGGAATATTGTATCCTTGGCTTGATCCATCTATTATGATTAGTCTCATCACATGGCATATTTGGTTATTAGTACCGCGGTTACTGCTTAATGGACGATTGCGTAAACTATCCAAAAAGACTAAAGCAGGTATTCTCCGTATTCAAACTAAAGAAGTAAATTACTTTCAACCTTAGTATGTATTACATAACGATAAGGATTGCTCTTGTAGCTATCCTTATCGTTATTTTAATTACTAATACCAAAATACTATGAATTACGTTGAGCACCATGAAATATATTTACCTCTAAACAACAAAACATCCTCAATCGAAAATTGAGGATGTTTTAAAAATAGTTAACGAATTTCACTGTTATATAAAATAACTGTAATGGAGAGTAGATTAGCATTTACTTCATTAAAAGTAACATCTTCCTCCAGCTATTTTACTGTAACGCGTATTGTTGTAGATTTACCATCAAAGGTCGCTTTAATGGTCGCCGAACCTTTGCCAACCGCTGTTATTTTTCCATCTTTGACAGTAGCTACACTAGCCTTATTTGTAGTCCATACCGCAGCTTCAGTCACTACAACCGGATTGCCTGTAGTGTAGTTGGCCGTAAGCTTAACCGTGAACGTTCCACCTGGAGCTAATTTAGCTGATTTGTCAGAAAGAGATAATGATTTTATCTTTGGAGTAACTTTAATTGGGACAGCTATACTTATTCCTTGATAAGATCCTGACACTATACCTGTTCCAACTTGTAATGCTTTAATAGTTGAACCTTTTACTGATGCTAGAGTTGATGGTGATACCGTCCAGTTAATTTTGGAGCTAAGTACTACCGATCTACCATCCTTATAATAGCCTGTTACTTTAATTGACTTGGATCTGTTAGGATTAAGCTCTAAAGATGTTGGTTCAGCAACAAGCTTAACAATTTCCTCTTCAATTCTTACTTTCACAGTAGTTGATTTATTCAAATAAGTAGCTGTTAACGTAACAGTTGATGCTTCTAATCCTTTAATTGAATCTGTTTTCAGCAAAAGATTATCGCTTGAAGTCTTCCACTTCACCTTTTTGGAAATATCCTCTTCATCACCATCTTCATTAATGACAATAACGGACGGATATGGAGTATCCTTTCCAAGGATAACACTAAGCTCTTTAACATCTGTAACGATCTTAAGTGGTTTTACATGAACGATTAGCTCTACATCTACTTCGTAGTTAGCAATCTTAGCTGTAAGTACAGTTTTACCTAACTCCTTTGTACTCCACTTTCCTTTCTCAATAACGGCAATACTCTCATCCTTAGAAGACCATTGCACAAGCTTAGATACATCAACTTTTGATCCATCGAATAATTTACCTGATACAGCTGGTAAATCACCGCTACTATTAGCAAAGCTATCAATAGACTCAACATCAAGAGTAATTCCAGTTACACTCGGATAAACGGTGACGTCAATACTACGGCTTACCCCTTTATAGGAAGCTGTAATTTTTGTCGTTCCAACCGCTTTTGGAGTTACAAGACCATTTTCGACTGTAGCAACGACTATATCAGATGTTGTCCAATCTGCTAAAGTTGTCACTGTATTAGAAATATTAGAGTTATTCAATACTTCTGCCTTAATTTGCAATGGTTTGTCCTGAAGAAGCATGTGATATTCTTTTTCTGGTGATAATTTAATCGATTGGTATGCAGTACGAACAACAACTTCAATTGAAGCTGTTACTCCCAAATGAGAAACAGTAATGGTAGTCTTACCAGGACTAACTGGCTTGACTTTCCCCTTCTCAATAGAAGCAATATTAGGATTAGCGCTTGTCCAAACCGCGGTATCCGTAATATTCATCGTTCCACCTGCTTTAGGTACAGCAATCGCTTCAAGTTTCTTATCATCCTCACCGACCTCAAGTTCTAATTGTTTGTCAGGTGAAATTGAAATTGACTTATATGGTGACGATACAACTAAGCTAATTGAATCCGATTTCCCTTTTAGTTTTGCAGTTATAGTGACATTACCCGTACCTACCAATTCAATCGTACCATCATCAACTTTAGCAATAGAGGAATTCGAAGTTGTCCAAGTTGCCTCTGATGTAATATCCTCAATGACTGAATCTTTGGAACCATCAAGAGTATAAATAAGTGATTGTCCAATCTCAACTTCTGCTTTAGCTGGAGCAGCCTTATCGTTTTGCATTAGAGTTACACTGTCGTATACATAATCTGAAGTAGCTTTGATCGAAATCTTATAGTCTTTATACGTAGCACTAATTGTAGCTGTTCCTTTACCTACTCCGGTAAGTACACCTTTATCAACTTTTACATAAGAAGTATTTGACGACTTCCATGTCGCCAACGTTGTAACATCCTTCTTCGACGTTGAACCTGAAATGGTAGATAACACAGATACATTGACTTTATCCTCTTCTACAAATAATTCGAATGACGAGGTGCTACTGTTATATTCTGAAGATTCATATTCGAATTCAATTCCAGTTACCTTTTCATCTGCAGCATATGCAATTCCTGTCATAGATGTTGTTATTAGCGTGATCACGAGTGCAGCAGCTAACCATTTCTGCCCTTGTCTCAACGATACGATCCAACGATCAAGCACTTTCACAATATCCTATCCCTTCTGCTTTAAAATAAGTTGTCTTTCTTATTAACGGCTAATAGGACTAAAAAATGAATAACATTACAGAAAACGATGTTTTTAAATTTTAAATCGTGTCCATTGTTTGTATACACCTTAGGCACAATTTTATTTGAAAATTAACAAAGCACAATCAACTCATCATGCAATTAGTATAGTTAGTAGTGATGTGTACGACATTCATACCCCAGTAATAAAATGTTTCTGCAAGAAACATTTTACTTTATTTTTTATCTATCTCTCCATGAATGTCCTTTTCAACGTTGAATTTGTTTCAAAGCATAGAATTATTATTGATACTCCTCCTGCCCCACCTTAAATATGGTTACTTCTAGCTTATAACGTCTCTGAACAAAAAAATTAATATGAAGTCAGTAATGCGAAAAGCAGATTGTATTGTTGTGTGTTGTGTCTTGTATTGTCATTTATGTTGTGCTGTGTACGACACTCGTACACCAGCAATAAAACGTTTCTGTAAGAAACATACCTATTATGCTCTTCCTTAGCTTCAATGAACAACCTGTCCAACCCCGAATAACGTTAAAAGCCGGCTTCTTGAACAGTGCTCTTCTTCCTGCTCCACCTCACATAGTCAGTCATCTCGAGTATAACGTGTCAGCACCAAGAAGAGGACATGAAGTTAGGGACGTGAAGCACGGAATGTACGGACTTGGTACATGAGTACTGGAACGAGCGATGAATGGCCTATTCGCCGTCGAATCAACTTCGTCAGCTTAATCAGCGTGATCACACGTTAGAACGCACAAAAAAGCCCACTGCTTATGCAGTGGGCTTATCCGTGCTTGGCGACGTCCTACTCTCCCAGGACCCTGCGGTCCAAGTACCATCGGCGCTGAAAGGCTTAACGGTCGTGTTCGAGATGGGTACGCGTGGTTCCCTTTCGCCGTCATCACCAAACGTCTTACTAGAGCTTGCGCCCTCAAAACTGGATAGGAAAGGTAAAACTCCAAAGTGATGCTTGTATCAATGTACTCTTCTTGCTTGCGCTTGAAAAGATTGTTAGGATAAGCCCTCGACCGATTAGTATTCGTCAGCTACATGTATTGCTACACTTACACCCCGAACCTATCAACCTCGTCGTCTTCAAGGGGTCTTACTAATTGGGAAATCTCATCTTGAAGGGGGCTTCACGCTTAGATGCTTTCAGCGTTTATCCCGTCCGTACTTAGCTACCCAGCTATGCTTCTGGCGAAACAACTGGTACACCAGCGGTACGTCCATCCCGGTCCTCTCGTACTAAGGACAGCTCTTCTCAAATTTCCTGCGCCCGCGACAGATAGGGACCGAACTGTCTCACGACGTTCTGAACCCAGCTCGCGTACCGCTTTAATGGGCGAACAGCCCAACCCTTGGGACCTACTTCAGCCCCAGGATGCGATGAGCCGACATCGAGGTGCCAAACCTCCCCGTCGATGTGGACTCTTGGGGGAGATAAGCCTGTTATCCCCAGGGTAGCTTTTATCCGTTGAGCGATGGCCCTTCCATGCGGTACCACCGGATCACTAAGCCCGACTTTCGTCCCTGCTCGACTTGTAGGTCTCGCAGTCAAGCTCCCTTTTGCCTTTGCACTCTTCGAATGATTTCCAACCATTCTGAGGGAACCTTTGGGCGCCTCCGTTACTCTTTAGGAGGCGACCGCCCCAGTCAAACTGCCCACCTGACACGGTCCCTCTACCCGATTCAGGGTAGCAGGTTAGAACTCCGATACGATCAGGGTGGTATCCCAACGTCGCCTCCTCACAAGCTGGCGCTCATGACTCAAAGGCTCCCACCTATCCTGTACAGATCGTACCAAAGTTCAATATCAAGTTGCAGTAAAGCTCCATGGGGTCTTTCCGTCTTGTCGCGGGTAACCTGCATCTTCACAGGTATTAAAATTTCACCGGATCTCTCGTTGAGACAGCGCCCAATTCGTTACGCCATTCGTGCGGGTCAGAATTTACCTGACAAGGAATTTCGCTACCTTAGGACCGTTATAGTTACGGCCGCCGTTTACTGGGGCTTCGGTTCATAGCTTCGGGTTACCCCTAACCACTCCCCTTAACCTTCCAGCACCGGGCAGGCGTCAGCCCGTATACTTCGTCTTACGACTTCGCACAGACCTGTGTTTTTGCTAAACAGTCGATTGGGCCTTTTCACTGCGGCCCCCTCGGGCTATTAACCCTACCGGGGCACCCCTTCTCCCTAAGTTACGGGGTCATTTTGCCGAGTTCCTTAACGAGAGTTCTTCCGCGCGCCTTAGCATGCTCTGCTCGCCTACCTGTGTCGGTTTGCGGTACGGGCACCTATACCTAACTAGAGGCTTTTCTTGACAGCCGGAGCTCATGACCTTCGCTACTATAATTTTCGCTCCCCATCGCAGCCCAGCCTTATAGCCGACGGATTTTCCTATCGACAAGCCTCACTACTTAGACGGACTATTCCATCAGTCCGCGTCACTACCCTTCTGTGTCACCCCATTGCTCAAACGGTTTTCGGTGGTACAGGAATTTCAACCTGTTGTCCTTCCACTACGCCTTTCGGCCTCGCGTTAGGTCCCGACTTACCCTGAGAGGACGAGCCTTCCTCAGGAACCCTTAGGCTTACGGCGGACAAGATTCTCACTTGTCTTTTCGTTACTCATACCGGCATTCTCACTTGAATACTGTCCACCAGTCCTTACGGTCTGACTTCAACCTATATTCAACGCTCCCCTACCCAAGTACCATAAGGTACATGCCATAGCTTCGGTGGTGTGTTTAGCCCCGTTACATTTTCGGCGCAGAGTCACTCGACCAGTGAGCTATTACGCACTCTTTAAATGGTGGCTGCTTCTAAGCCAACATCCTGGTTGTCTGTGCAACTCCACATCCTTTCCCACTTAACACACACTTGGGGACCTTAGCTGATGATCTGGGCTGTTTCCCTCTTGACAATGGATCTTAGCACTCACTGTCTGACTCCCGGATAACATGTCTGTGGCATTCGGAGTTTGACTAGACTTGGTAACCCTTGGCGGGCCCCGCACCCAATCAGTGCTCTACCTCCACGACACTCTAATCCGAGGCTAGCCCTAAAGCTATTTCGGGGAGAACCAGCTATCTCCGAGTTCGATTGGAATTTCTCCGCTACCCCCACCTCATCCCCGCACTTTTCAACGTGCGTGGGTTCGGGCCTCCAGTGCGTGTTACCGCACCTTCACCCTGGACAGGGGTAGATCACACGGTTTCGGGTCTACGACTACGTACTTATTCGCCCTATTCAGACTCGCTTTCGCTGCGGCTCCGTCTTTCCAACTTAACCTTGCACGTAATCGTAACTCGCCGGTTCATTCTACAAAAGGCACGCCATCACCCATTAATAGG
>CP097899.1:1647500-1655000 GCA_023639215.1 Candidatus Pristimantibacillus lignocellulolyticus | reverse complement strand
TTGCTCATTTGTTTCGCTTTTTATTAACAATTTTCACGGGGTGAAAATTGTTAATGGCAGTTCTTACTCGTTGTTCAGTTTTCAAAGATCAAAGCGTTTCTCATTTACTCTCGTAAGTGTGACTCGCGTTTTGTTTTTCGTCTGTGTCTCGCAATCTCTCGCGGCGACAAGAAATAATATACCATAGAACTTATAGGCATTGCAAGCTTTTTTATATATTATTTTATTTTATTTTATTACACACTATATGATGATATTTATCATTCTTATAACACTACATCATGTGTTATAGCTACTACTGTTATATATTAATGTATAAAACTTATAATTATGTTTCATTTAATTATAATTATAATAATTAAATGAAATATTAATATATCCGCTTGTAATGTATTATGCCTTATCTAATTGTCATACTTACTTTAGGTTTGTTTGCTAAGCTATGATACACTTTACTTATATTGTTAATAGGAGACACACTATGAAAATTAATATCTTAATCGCCGATGATGATTCATCTATTCGTTCTCTATTGAAGTTCATTCTTTCTAAAGAAGGCTACAATGTATATGAAGCTATTCATGGAGAAGATGCATCTCATATACTCGCTCACTCTCAAATTCATCTAGCTGTCATTGATATTATGATGCCATTCAAAAACGGTCTCGAATTGTGTCAAGAAATTAGGCATCTATACGATATTCCAATTCTTCTTCTTACTGCTAAAGGTGAATTAATTGATAAAGAAAAGGGATACTCTTCTGGTACAGATGACTATCTTGTAAAACCATTTGAACCTAAAGAATTAATATTTCGGATAAAAGCATTATTAAGGCGCTACCAGTTGATTTCTCCTAACTTCATTCGTATGGGAGACATCATTATAGATCGTGAAAGTTATGTTGTTAAGCATGGGAATACGATCATTGACCTCCCACTAAAGGAATTTCAATTGTTTGCCCAACTCGCTAGTAATACAGGACGAATTTATACAAGAGATCAACTTATTCAATTAATATGGGGAATTGATTATAGTGGAGACACAAGAACTGTTGATGTTCATATTAAACGTCTACGTGAACGCTTTGCCCCTTATGATAATCAATTTATAATTACGACAGTTCGTGGATTAGGATATAAACTTGAGGTGCTTGTATGAAAACACTCTATGTAAAAATAGTACTTATTTTCATCGGTATTACTTTTATAAGTGCAATAGCAGGATTACTCACCACGGATTTCTACTATAAAAAAGCTCTAATAAAGGATAATGAATTACGAACGATTGAAGTAGCACATTCCATACAAAATTTATTTCAAGATGAACTAAGAAATCAAGATTTATCATTCATGGATCAAACAGCCCAACTAGGTTATCAAATTTATTGGGTTACGCCTGAAGGTATTGGTTCTTCATATGGTTCTCCCTTTAAGCGTGATGAGTTAGCACCATTACAATTAGAGACTGTATTATCTGGCCAATTGTATAGTGGAATGTCTAATCAAGAAGTATCTTTTAATTTGTTTGGGTTCTTTAATAATAGTCTAGCAAATACGATTGGGCTCTCTATTGAAACAAATGAAGGTACTGCTGCCTTTTTTATACGTCCTGATCTAATGCAACAAAGTGGAGAGCTTCGTCTTATCATCTCTATGTTATTAGTATCCAGCTTTATATTTAGTTTAATATGTATTACTATTATGAGTCGCTTCATTGTTCGTCCTATTAAGCAGCTAACAAATGCTACTAAGCAACTTGCTAAAGGATATTATAGTAATTATAATTTGCAGCTTAGTCGGTCAGATGAAATTGGGGAACTAGCACGCAATTTTAATTACATGACTAATGAATTAAAGAGATCGGATGAAATGAAACAACAATTCGTTTCTGATGTCTCACATGAATTCCAAACTCCTTTAACATCAATACATGGGTTAGCTCTTACTTCATCACTCAGTTCGATTACAAAAGAGGAACTTATTACACATATGGGTATTATAGCAATGGAAAGTGAACGGTTATCATCAATGAGTAAACAATTACTAAAGCTTGCGTCTCTAGAACAAGAACAACAGTTAAGCAAATCAAATTTTCGAATTGATGAGCAAATTAGACAAGTTCTTATTATGTTAGAGTGGCAATGGAGTGATAAAAATCTGCAGTTAGAAGTGGACTTAGCTGAAGTATCTATATGTGGAAACGAACAATTACTATACGAGGTATGGCAAAATCTAATCAACAATGCTATTAAATTCTGTTCTGAACAAGATAGCTTAACGATTACATTGAAAGCACCTAGTGAACAAAATCCAAATATAGTTATAACGATCACTGATAGTGGGGAGGGAATTCCTCCTGAACAATTATCAGTAATCTTTGAACGCTTTAGTAAAGTGAGTGAGTCTCGTAGTCAGAACGAACACTCTGGTAGTGGACTCGGATTATCAATTGCTCATAAAATCGTTTCATTACATTCAGGTACCATTGAAGTAGAGAGCACATGGAAAGTAGGAACTACATTTACTGTTACTTTACCTTCATTCAAAAACAATAAGCTGTACTAACTGCAACTTATTGTTTTTACTCCAGGTGTAATTTTATGGCTACAACTATAACTGTTCTGTTATGTTTTGTTAATTGCTTAACATTAATTTAGAATAGATAATTAGCAACTAACGTAAAAAGGCGTTCATTACCTTATTGGTGAATGAGCGCTTTTATTGTTATATTGAAAACTACTCAATATAATCGTAGTCCACTTCCATAGCATTTTGAATATCATCTGCCGTAATTGTAATTATAGAATAATTACTCTCATTATATAGCTTAACTGCTCTCTCTTTTACAAACTTAACACTACTAGGTGCTGCTTCATCATCATAAAATAATACCATTCCATCAGTTTTATGAAATAGTAATTGATCTCTAGCTTGGAATTGCCATGGACCAACATATGGTTGTTTACTAACCTCTGCATAGAAATCAACCTGTTCTTTTATGGAATTATAATATTCTTTACGTTCATCCTTCCAATTCTCCTCTTGATTAGCAAAAGCAGTAATCATTGAAAGTTTGATATGAGGATATAGTTCCTTTCGAAGTTCTATAATAACTTCACTTGCCCATAGATCAAACCCATACTGACCAGGAGTAATAATCCACTCTGCTCCTTCTTCTATAATAGAAGTTATTTTCGATCTAAAAGCTTTCTTAATAAAAGGAATTGCTTTGTTCTTCTGATCGAATATTTGCAGTTCATGTGCACGATAGCCTGTAACTAATACGTTCTTAATACGAATACCTCATTTCATTCGCTAATTTATATCTATTACTAACGACAACAATCAATTTCTGATCATTCGATATCTTAAATATTACAGCAAATCATTTACATGATTTTTCACTTACATGACCTTTTAGTAGTTAATATCACTTCATTCTAACATATAGTGTATTCAATCACCCATTCCGATCAAATAAGAAATGCAGATGTTGTGTTATGTGTTGTGTCTTGTATTGTCATTTATGTTGTGTTGTGTACGACACTCGTACACCAGCAATAAAACGTTTCTGTAAGAAACATACCGATTATGCTCTTCCTTAGCTTCGGTGAACAACCTGTCCAACCCCGAATAAGGTTAAAAGCCGGCTTCCTGAACAACACTCTTCTTCCTGCTCCACCTCAAGGAATGTTACTTCTCGGGCATATAACGTGTCAGCACCAAGAAGAGGACATGAAGTTAGGGACGTGAAGCACGGAATGTACGGACTTGGTACATGAGTACTGGAACGAGCGATGAATGGCCTCTTCGCCGTCGAATCAACTTCGTCAGCTTAATCAGCGTGATCACACGTTAAAACGCACAAAAAAGCCCACTGCTTATGCAATGGGCTTATCCGTGCTTGGCGACGTCCTACTCTCCCAGGACCCTGCGGTCCAAGTACCATCGGCGCTGAAAGGCTTAACGGTCGTGTTCGAGATGGGTACGCGTGGTTCCCTTTCGCCGTCATCACCAAACGTCTTGCTAGAGCTTGCGCCCTCAAAACTGGATAGGAAAGGTAAAACTCCAAAGTGATGCTTGTATCAATGTACTCTTCTTGCTTGCGCATAGAAAAGATTGTTAGGATAAGCCCTCGACCGATTAGTATTCGTCAGCTACATGTATTGCTACACTTACACCCCGAACCTATCAACCTCGTCGTCTTCAAGGGGTCTTACTAATTGGGAAATCTCATCTTGAAGGGGGCTTCACGCTTAGATGCTTTCAGCGTTTATCCCGTCCGTACTTAGCTACCCAGCTATGCTTCTGGCGAAACAACTGGTACACCAGCGGTACGTCCATCCCGGTCCTCTCGTACTAAGGACAGCTCTTCTCAAATTTCCTGCGCCCGCGACAGATAGGGACCGAACTGTCTCACGACGTTCTGAACCCAGCTCGCGTACCGCTTTAATGGGCGAACAGCCCAACCCTTGGGACCTACTTCAGCCCCAGGATGCGATGAGCCGACATCGAGGTGCCAAACCTCCCCGTCGATGTGGACTCTTGGGGGAGATAAGCCTGTTATCCCCAGGGTAGCTTTTATCCGTTGAGCGATGGCCCTTCCATGCGGTACCACCGGATCACTAAGCCCGACTTTCGTCCCTGCTCGACTTGTAGGTCTCGCAGTCAAGCTCCCTTTTGCCTTTGCACTCTTCGAATGATTTCCAACCATTCTGAGGGAACCTTTGGGCGCCTCCGTTACTCTTTAGGAGGCGACCGCCCCAGTCAAACTGCCCACCTGACACGGTCCCTCTACCCGATTCAGGGTAGCAGGTTAGAACTCCGATACGATCAGGGTGGTATCCCAACGTCGCCTCCTCACAAGCTGGCGCTCATGACTCAAAGGCTCCCACCTATCCTGTACAGATCGTACCAAAGTTCAATATCAAGTTGCAGTAAAGCTCCATGGGGTCTTTCCGTCTTGTCGCGGGTAACCTGCATCTTCACAGGTATTAAAATTTCACCGGATCTCTCGTTGAGACAGCGCCCAATTCGTTACGCCATTCGTGCGGGTCAGAATTTACCTGACAAGGAATTTCGCTACCTTAGGACCGTTATAGTTACGGCCGCCGTTTACTGGGGCTTCGGTTCATAGCTTCGGGTTACCCCTAACCACTCCCCTTAACCTTCCAGCACCGGGCAGGCGTCAGCCCGTATACTTCGTCTTACGACTTCGCACAGACCTGTGTTTTTGCTAAACAGTCGATTGGGCCTTTTCACTGCGGCCCCCTCGGGCTATTAACCCTACCGGGGCACCCCTTCTCCCTAAGTTACGGGGTCATTTTGCCGAGTTCCTTAACGAGAGTTCTTCCGCGCGCCTTAGCATGCTCTGCTCGCCTACCTGTGTCGGTTTGCGGTACGGGCACCTATACCTAACTAGAGGCTTTTCTTGACAGCCGGAGCTCATGACCTTCGCTACTATAATTTTCGCTCCCCATCGCAGCCCAGCCTTATAGCCGACGGATTTTCCTATCGACAAGCCTCACTACTTAGACGGACTATTCCATCAGTCCGCGTCACTACCCTTCTGTGTCACCCCATTGCTCAAACGGTTTTCGGTGGTACAGGAATTTCAACCTGTTGTCCTTCCACTACGCCTTTCGGCCTCGCGTTAGGTCCCGACTTACCCTGAGAGGACGAGCCTTCCTCAGGAACCCTTAGGCTTACGGCGGACAAGATTCTCACTTGTCTTTTCGTTACTCATACCGGCATTCTCACTTGAATACTGTCCACCAGTCCTTACGGTCTGACTTCAACCTATATTCAACGCTCCCCTACCCAAGTACCATAAGGTACATGCCATAGCTTCGGTGGTGTGTTTAGCCCCGTTACATTTTCGGCGCAGAGTCACTCGACCAGTGAGCTATTACGCACTCTTTAAATGGTGGCTGCTTCTAAGCCAACATCCTGGTTGTCTGTGCAACTCCACATCCTTTCCCACTTAACACACACTTGGGGACCTTAGCTGATGATCTGGGCTGTTTCCCTCTTGACAATGGATCTTAGCACTCACTGTCTGACTCCCGGATAACATGTCTGTGGCATTCGGAGTTTGACTAGACTTGGTAACCCTTGGCGGGCCCCGCACCCAATCAGTGCTCTACCTCCACGACACTCTAATCCGAGGCTAGCCCTAAAGCTATTTCGGGGAGAACCAGCTATCTCCGAGTTCGATTGGAATTTCTCCGCTACCCCCACCTCATCCCCGCACTTTTCAACGTGCGTGGGTTCGGGCCTCCAGTGCGTGTTACCGCACCTTCACCCTGGACAGGGGTAGATCACACGGTTTCGGGTCTACGACTACGTACTTATTCGCCCTATTCAGACTCGCTTTCGCTGCGGCTCCGTCTTTCCAACTTAACCTTGCACGTAATCGTAACTCGCCGGTTCATTCTACAAAAGGCACGCCATCACCCATTAATAGGGCTCTGACTTTTTGTAAGCGCACGGTTTCAGGTTCTTTTTCACTCCGCTTCCGCGGTGCTTTTCACCTTTCCCTCACGGTACTGCTTCACTATCGGTCACTAGGGAGTATTTAGCCTTGGCAGATGGTCCTGCCGGATTCCGACGGGGTTTCACGTGTCCCGCCGTACTCAGGATACAGTTCGGAGAGTGTCGACTTTTGGCTACAGGGCTTTTACCTCTTCTAGCGGGCCTTTCCAGACCTCTTCGCCTAACCTACACCTTTGTAACTCCGTGTGAACTGTCCTACAACCCCAAAGAGCAAGCTCTTTGGTTTGGGCTAATCCGCGTTCGCTCGCCGCTACTGACGGAATCACTTTTGTTTTCTCTTCCTCAGGGTACTTAGATGTTTCAGTTCCCCTGGTATGCCTCTATCTAACCTATGTATTCAGTTAGAAGTAACAGTCCATTACGACTGCTGGGTTTCCCCATTCGGAAATCCCCGGATCAAAGCTTGCTTACAGCTCCCCGAGGCAGTATCGTTGTTCGCCACGTCCTTCTTCGGCTCCTAGTGCCTAGGCATCCTCCGTGCGCTCTTACTAGCTTAACCTAGTTGCGCTCCTAATGTTTTTGTTCTCCTCTAGTGTTCTGATGAACAAGGTCGTCGAACAAAAAATTATTCGCTATTCATGTAAAACATTTGAATATAAATTCGCGTGTTTTACTTTCATTCGCTTTGGATGTTTCATTACTTTCTTATCCAGTTTTCAAGGAACAAACACTTTTTCCGTTAGGAAAATAGTGCACCATAATCCGTTAGAATAATGGTAAACAATCTCGTAAGAGAATTGTTGGTGGAGCCAAGCGGGATCGAACCGCTGACCTCCTGCTTGCAAGGCAGGCGCTCTCCCAGCTGAGCTATGGCCCCATAATGAAATGGGTAACCGACTCAAAGTCGATATGGTGGGCCTTAGTGGACTCGAACCACCGACCTCACCCTTATCAGGGGTGCGCTCTAACCAGCTGAGCTAAAGGCCCTTGGGTATTCCGTTTTGA
>CP097899.1:1422500-1645000 GCA_023639215.1 Candidatus Pristimantibacillus lignocellulolyticus | reverse complement strand
ACCCTATTATAGTATGTTTCTTCATCTCATCCTTTTCAGAGTCGGTTAGCTGACCTGGTTTTGATAGAATGCTACTATCAATTCGAGCATTACCAATATCCATTAAAAGGCCCGCTAATGCAATTTGCATCCAATCCTTTTGCGGAAAGCCTACCCACTGAGCTAATAAATATGAGGTCAATGATGTTAATACACTTTTGTGCATCACATAATCAATATTATTAAGATATGCTGGTGCGAAAGTAATAAGGTTGTACTCACTAATATGATTAAAGATTTTTTCTAATTGTTGTCGAATATCCATTAACGGAATTGGCTGATTAGCTAATATAAGATGTGGAACATTGCGAAGCATATCTACCATCTTGTCGTATTCTTTAATGAATGGACTTACTGGAGCTATAACTTTAGCTCCAGCTTTGGCTTCAGCAACTTCTTCTTTCTTAATTAGTTCTTCAGTCATACTCGTCGCAATTTGAACTCGAGTAACCATAAAAGCTGTTAGAATGTCCAAATCCCGTTCTGAGATTACTCTATCCTTAGCAAATAAAGTACTTCCTAGTGGAGTGAGGACATCTTCAATCAATTTATCACCCATCTTAAGCTGATTAATTTTGATAGATACCATGGGTCCTCTTCCTTTCTAGTCATATATCTGTATTATGATTCGGTATCTGTAGATTCGTCAGACACTTCTTCTACAACTTCCGCAGCTGATTCAGAACCTTCGTTAATTATACTAACTCCATCAGTCAAGCCAATTTCCTCGTTTTCATCAAACTCTTCATCTTCTGCCTTATCTACACGAGTTACTGTTGCTACTGTATCCTCATCACGTGTATTTATAAGTTTAACACCCATTGTATCCCGCTTCATAGATTTGATACCATCCATGCTTGTGCGAATAAGTGTACCCGAAGCTGTAATGATCATTAGATCCTCTGCATCGTCAACTACTTTCAATGCAACGACTAAACCACGTTCATCCGTTTGATTGATTGTTTTAATACCAATACCACCACGATTTTGCGGGCGATATTCGCTTTCAGGTGTACGTTTACCATATCCATTAGAAGTAACGACAAGAATTTCACGATCTGGAACAATAATATCCATATCAATAACTCTATCTTCATTAACTAATTGAATACCTTTAACACCTGTTGCTGAACGACCCATAGAACGAACATCTTTTTCATGGAAGCGTATGGACATACCATAACTAGTTCCTAACATAACGTTCTGATTACCATCTGTAAGCTTAACTCCAACTAAATCATCGTCTTCACGTAGAGAAATCGCAATTAACCCAACTTTACGAATGTTAACATAATCGCTCAGAGGTGTTTTCTTAACAACACCAAGTTTCGTTGCAAAGAATAGATATTGCTCATCATTGAATTCAACTACTGGAATAACAGCATTAATCGTTTCGCCTTGTTCAATTTGAATAAGGTTGATAATCGGCGTTCCTCTTGCTGTACGACTAAGATCTGGGATCTCATAAGCTTTCATCTTGTAAACTTTACCTTTGTTCGTGAAGAACAGTAAGTAGTGATGAGAGTTTGTTACGAATAAATGCTCTACGAAATCATTTTCTTTCGTATCCATTCCGACAACGCCACGACCACCACGCTTCTGACTACGGTATGTAGTTACAGGTAAACGTTTGATATAGCCAGAATGCGTAATAGAAATTAGCACATCTTCTCTAGGAATTAGATCTTCATCCAATATTTCCTCGTCGCTAGCTGTAATCTCAGTACGTCTTTCATCACCGAAACGAGTTTTAATATCTTCTAGTTCTTCATGAATAATATCTAGAACAAGTTGCTCATCAGCTAAAATCGCTTTAAACTCAGCAATTTTACGTTGAAGCTCTTCATATTCTGCTTCAATTTTGTCTCGTTCTAGTCCTGTTAGACGTTGCAAGCGCATATCCAAAATGGCTTGTGCTTGTTCAATCGTTAAGGAGAATCTAGAGATTAATCCTTCACGTGCTTCATCGGCCGTTTGAGAAGCTCGAATTAATTTGATAACTTCATCTAAATTATCTAAAGCTATGCGTAAACCTTCTAAAATATGAGCTCTAGCTTCAGCCTTTTTCAATTCAAATTGTGTACGACGACGAATAACTTCGATTTGATGCTGTAAGTAATGATAAAGCATATCATGAAGATTCAAAGTTTTAGGCTCACCGTTTACTAGAGCAAGCATATTAATACCAAAGTTAGATTGTAACTGAGTATGCTTGTACAAGTTATTAAGGGCTACACTCGGATTTACATCACGACGAAGCTCAATAACGATTCTCATACCATTACGGTCTGATTCATCTCGTAGATCTGTAATACCTTCAATTTTCTTTTCACGAACAAGTTCAGCAATTTTTTCAATTAGACGAGCTTTGTTCACTTGATAAGGTATTTCATGAACAATAATACGAGACTTACCATTGTTCTCTTCTATTTCAGCACGAGCTCGCATCGTAACAGAACCACGACCTGTTAGATAAGCTTGTCTAATACCAGCACGTCCCATAACAAATCCTGATGTCGGGAAGTCCGGTCCTTTAATATATTCCATTAATTCAAGCGGCGTTAATTCAGGATTGCGAATAAGCGCTTGAGCTCCATTAATAACTTCTACAAGGTTATGAGGAGGTATATTTGTTGCCATACCTACAGCAATACCTGTTACCCCGTTTACAAGCAGGTTAGGGAATCTTGCAGGAAGTACGACAGGTTCTCTTTCTTCACCATCATAGTTATCTATGAAATCAATGGTTTCCTTGTTAATATCGCGTAATAGCTCCATTGCTACTTTCGATAGTCTAGCTTCGGTATAACGCATTGCTGCCGCCATATCTCCATCGACTGATCCAAAGTTACCATGTCCATCAACGAGCATATAACGCATGGAGAAGTCCTGTGCCATACGAACCATTGATTCATATACAGCTGAATCACCATGAGGGTGATACTTACCAATTACTTCCCCAACGATTCTTGCTGATTTTTTGTAAGGTTTATCGGGTGACATACCTAAATCCGACATCGCATATAAAATACGACGATGAACAGGCTTAAGTCCATCTCTTACATCAGGCAATGCGCGACTTACGATAATGCTCATTGCATAATCTAAAAATGAATCCCGCATCTCCGTACCTATATCACGATTCACAATTGACAAATTTTGTTCCTCAGCCATGCTTTACCTCCTTGACGTCATATAAATCTTATTAATATAATCTCCAACATTCAAACATAGCAAACGAGAAGATTGAAATTGAATGACGATTTTTTCTACTATTATTTAGACTGTATAACAATAGTTTTAATTAAAATACCAAACTTTATTATACCATTTATTGTGTTGACTGTCTTGAAGAAAATCTGTTGTACCACACAAAAAAGATGCTATTCAGATTAAATCTATAACTTGAATAGCATCTTTTAATGTTAGAAATCTAGATTGTTTACATATTTAGCATTTTGTTCGATAAAGTCTCTACGAGGCTCAACATTATCGCCCATAAGTGTATCGAAAATCGCGTCTGCTTCCATCGCGTCCTCAATGGTAACTTGAAGCATTGATCGACTATCTGGATCCATTGTTGTTTCCCATAATTGCGTAGCATCCATTTCTCCAAGACCTTTGTAACGTTGAATGTTAATTTTTGCACCTTCACCGAATTCTGCTAAGATCGTTTCTCTTTCTTGCTCGGTTAATGCATAACGAACAACTTTACCACGTTCAATCTTGAACAAAGGCGGTTGTGCAATATAGATGAATCCTGCTTCTACAACTTGTCGCAAATAACGATAGAAGAATGTAAGCAGCAATGTACGAATATGTGCACCATCGACATCAGCATCGGTCATAATGATTACTTTATGATATCTAGCTTTCTCAATATCGAAGTCATCACCAATACCAGTACCAAGTGCTGTAATCATCGCTCTGATCTCAGCATTACCAAGAATACGATCAAGACGCGCTTTTTCAACGTTCAAAATTTTACCACGCAATGGCAAAATTGCTTGGAAATGACGATCGCGTCCTTGTTTGGCAGAACCGCCCGCAGAGTCACCCTCTACGATGTACAATTCACTAATTGATGCATCTTTGGAGGAACAGTCGGCTAGTTTACCAGGTAAAGAACCAACTTCTAACACGCTCTTACGTCTAGTTAATTCTCTCGCTTTACGAGCTGCTTCTCTAGCTCGTGCTGCTTGTAAACCTTTTTCAATAATTTTTTTCGATACGCTTGGATTCTCATTCAAAAACTCTTGAAGCTTCTCAGAGAATAGTGATTCAACAATACCACGAACTTCACTATTACCTAGTTTAGTTTTTGTTTGGCCTTCAAATTGAGGTTCAGGAATCTTCACAGATATAATCGCTGTTAACCCTTCACGAACATCATCTCCAGAGAAGTTACTATCATTCTCTTTCAACATATTGGATTTACGTGCGTAATCGTTAATGATTCTCGTTAAAGCTGACTTAAAGCCAGATTCATGAGTACCACCTTCATGCGTATGAATATTATTAGCGAAAGAATAGATATATTCAGAGTAGCTTGCATTATATTGCAATGAAACTTCCACTTGAATATTATCACGGTTACCTTCGACATAGATTGGTTCTTCATGAATAACTTCGCGATGACGACTTAAGTATTTAACAAACTCAATAATACCGCCCTCATAGTAGAACTCTTCAGATTGACCATCACGTTCATCTGTAAGTATTAAACGAATTCCTTTATTCAAAAATGCTAACTCACGAATACGAGTTTGCAATATTTCATATTCAAACACAGTAGTTTCTGTAAATATTTCAGGGTCAGGTCTAAATGTAGTCATTGTACCTGTCTCATCAGAGTCACCAACAATTTTAATATCGTATTGCGGGGCACCACGTTTATATTCTTGTTGATGGATATGGCCGTCACGCTTTATTTGAACTTTCACATGCTCAGATAGCGCATTTACAACGGAAATACCAACACCATGCAGACCACCAGAAACTTTGTAGCCTTCTCCGCCAAATTTACCACCCGCATGAAGTACCGTCATAACGACTTCAAGCGTAGATTTTTGAAGTTTAGTATTCAAACCAACTGGAATACCACGACCATTATCAATTACGGTAATACTATTATCTGTGTGGATGATAACTTCAATTTGCGAACAGAAACCTGCTAGCGCTTCGTCGATACTGTTATCAACAACCTCCCACACAAGATGATGTAAACCCTTTCCGCTTGTAGAACCAATATACATACCAGGACGCTTACGAACTGCTTCTAGCCCCTCTAATACTTGTATCTGGCTTTCGTCATACGAATTTTGTTCCAAAGACATGTACGTTCACTACTCCTCTCAACTGCTAATGCATCTTAATTCTATTATTTTAAATACTATAACGCTGCAAAATGATGAGCTCTTTTCTTCAAAGTAGAAGATGAAATAGGAGAATAAATAACTTTATTCGATGTGACAACGATGCTTTTCGCTTCTTCCTCACCAATATCTTCGACTTCTTTACGATTGCGAGCTCCTACCACAAATTGCTTGGATAGCTTAGATGAACTTTCAATCGTAATATCAAAAATAGCTACGATTTCAGATGTTCTCACAATTTTTTCTCCACCTACATGAATATACATGGATGGTATTCACCTCATTCACGGAGATAAACTCACTTTGCCTTCTTTGACATAATAAATACCCGCATCGTGCAACTTCTCCATATCAACACTCTCTAAACCAGTAGTTGTTATAAAGGTTTGTACTTTGCTTTGAAAGGTTTCTATTAGTTGTGTCTGCCTGTTACGATCGAGTTCAGACAACACGTCATCCAAAAGTAAGATCGGATATTCACCGATCTCCTCATGAATGAGTTCTAACTCTGCAAGCTTTATAGATAATGCAGTTGTCCGCTGCTGTCCTTGAGAACCGAATATTTGAGCTTCCTTGTCGTTAATAAAAAATCCGATATCATCGCGATGAGGTCCTACTAGTGTAACACCTCTCCGAAATTCCTGTTCTTTGACCTGTGTTAACTTTACCATAAATTGATCAAATAACATAGCTTCATCTCCGGAAGCATCACAATCGAATGAAGGACGATATTCTAACTGAAGTTGCTCTTTATGATTCGTAATTTCTGCATGAATTTGTTTAGCATAAATTTGTAGCTTATTAATAAAGTGTTGCCTCTTAATCATAATTTTAACACCTAATTGTGCTAGTTGCATGTTCCATACTTCTAACATGGCTAGATCAGAGCGTGCATCACCATTCTTTAGTACATTATTACGTTGTTGTAATACTTTATGATATTGCTGCAACCAATGCAGATAGCCAGGTTGTACCTGACCGATCTCCATATCAAGAAATCGTCTCCGTACCCCTGGCGTCCCTTTAACTATTTCAAGATCCTCGGGTGCAAACATCACAACATTTAAAGCGCCAACGTAATCGCTCAGTTTCCGTTGTTCAAGTCCATTCAACTTAGCTTTTTTGCCTTTTTGACTGTAACTCAATTCAAGTTTAACTGATCCATATTTCTTATCAACTTGTCCTGCAATGTAAGCAGACTCTTCATTCCAGCCGATAAGTTCTTTGTCCTTCGTTGTACGATGTGACTTAGACAATGCTAGTACGAAAATTGCTTCTAGCAAATTAGTCTTTCCTTGTGCGTTTGGTCCGAGAAACACATTTACCATATGCGGTGTATCCAAATCTAAAGATTCATAATTACGATAATTTTGTAATTTAATACTATTTAGTAGCACCTTACAACCTCCTGGTCTACCTTATCATTATGAACCAACTATAACAAATTTACCGTGACCTTCAACCTCAACTTTATCCCCAACGTAAATTTTACGTCCTCTACGTTGATCAACTTCACCATTTATCAACACTTTTGTCTCTAGCAAGAAAAATTTAGCTTGTCCACCTGTGGATATGCAGTCAGATAACTTCAAAAAAGGTCCTAAGGCAATATATTCTGTGGATATCTGTATTTCTGTCATTATGGTTCCTCCTACAATTTTTCTGTTCTTTCTAGATTAACTTCGTTGTACAGAAAAATACTTCGAAAGCATAATCCTAAAACTTTTCTGAGCTTCTTAGATTAACTTCTGTAAACAGAAAAGTACATCGCAAGCATATACGAATTTTTCATGCTAACTATTACTCTCCTATGCAACGAAAACTTACATCATAAGCATTAGCCAGCTTTTCTGAGTTTTCTAGATCAATATTTTTTAGCCTGTTGTGCGGTAAGGCAAAATAACGTAAATGCTATAGTCGTGATCTACTGGACGAATAATAATAGGGCGCATTGCACCTGTAAATCCAATTACAATTTTCTCACTATCAATAACTTTTAATACATCTAGCATATATTTTGAGTTAAATGCGATACGCAATGCTTCACCTTTATAATCAATTGCTTCGATCTGCTCGATAACGCGTCCTAATTCAGTGGAACTTGAAGAAACCTCTATCATACCATTATCAATCGTTGTTAGGCGTACAATGTTAGTTTTTTCTTCACGTGACATTAGATATGCACGATCCATTGCATCCATTAGATTTTTAGTATTAAGTACAATTTCTGTTTCAAACACAGATGGAATTATTTTTGATGTATCTGGATATATTCCATCCAAAATACGAGTATAGAACATAATATGGTCTAATTTGAATAATACTTGGTTATCAGCAACAACAACATCAATATTAGTATTGTTATCAGGAATAAGTCTAGAAAGCTCATTTAATGTTTTAGCAGCAATAACGATATTATTAAATTTATATTCATCACCAGCATTAACCGTTGTTTTACGACTAGCAAGGCGGTGACGATCCGTAGCTATAAACTTCAATTCTCCTTGGAATAAACTCCATAAAACACCCGTAAGAATAGGCGTTTGTTCACTTGTTGAAGCAGCTAGTACCGTTTGTCGAATCATTGATTTGATTAGATCTCCAGGAACTTGCAATGTGTAGTTTTGTTCAATACTAGGTAGAACAGGGAAGTCTTCTGGATCAAGACCAACCATTTGAATTTCCGTTGAACCTGATCTGATTAAAGTTTGATACTGTTGTGACACTTCAATTGATACTTGCTCAGAAGGTAATTTCTTTACAATTTCTACAACGAACTTAGCAGGTAATACAACACTACCCGGTTTTTCAATTTCAGCAATAATTTGTCCATTTTGTTCTACTGGGATGTAACTTTGAATAGAAATATCTGTATCACTTGCAGTTAGTGTCACAGCTTGGTGTGTTACGTCTATTTTTATACCACCTAAAATAGGTATTGTTGGTCTTGCTGCAACTGCTTTTGCTACGTTTTGAATGGCTTGGTTTAATTCATTTTTGGCAATTGTTAATTTCATTTGTGAATCCCTCGTTTCGACATCTTTTATAGATGATATTTATTTAAAATATTAGTAGTAGTAGCAGTAGGGGCACTGAATATGTGGATAACCCCAAATAACGCTGATAAAACAAGCCTATCCACATGTGCATAGCTTGTGCATAGGCTTGTTCAGTTGTTCACAGTTAATTTTTGATTTTGTCAGTAAGATTTTGAATGATTTTATATAACTCTTGATCAACTTGAATGAGCTGTGAAATTTTCTCATGTGCATGAATAACTGTCGTATGATCTCTACCTCCGAAAGCCTCTCCAATCTTCGGCAAAGAATAATCTGTTAGCTCACGAGATAAGTACATCGCAATTTGTCTAGGAAAGGCAACGGCCTTTGTTCTTTTACGTGCTTTGAAATCTTCCATCCGCAGGCCGTAAAATTCGCCAACTTTTGCTTGTATATCATTCATAGTAATCATGCGTGGACGAGAGGAAGGAATTATATCTTTCAATGCCTCGGCTGCAAGATGAGATGTAATATCAGCATTAATTAACGATGAATAAGCAACAACGCGAATAAGTGCACCTTCTAGCTCACGAATGTTCGTATCAATCTGATTCGCAATGTAGTTCATTGCTTCATTCGGGATATCTAGATTTTCAGCGCGTGCTTTTTTACGAAGAATCGCGATTCTTGTTTCCAGATCCGGTGGTTGAATATCGGTAATAAGTCCCCATTCAAAGCGCGATCTGAGGCGCTCTTCCAATGTTGGAATTTCTTTTGGCGGACGGTCGCTGGAAATAATAATTTGTTTACGTTCTTCGTGCAATGCATTGAAAGTATGGAAAAACTCTTCTTGAGTTTGTTCTTTACCAGCAATAAATTGAATATCATCGATTAATAAAACGTCGATATTCCGATATTTTGTACGGAAACTTTCACCTTGACTGTCACGAATGGCATTAATGAATTCATTGGTGAATTTTTCAGAGGAAATATAGAGTACACGCGTATTTGGGTTATGTTCCATAATATAATGGCCGATCGCATGCATTAAATGTGTCTTGCCTAGTCCTACACCACCATATAAAAATAATGGGTTATAGGCTTTTGCTGGAGCTTCTGCAACAGCTAGTGAGGCAGCATGAGCAAAACGATTATTCGTACCGATAACGAATGTATCGAACGTATATTTCGGATTTAACATATTAGAAGGTGTTTCTTCAGCCAATACGACTCTTGAAGGCTGTTTAGAAGGAAATACAACAGATTGTTCTGCTGATTTAGGCTCACCAATCGAATATTTTATATTAATATTTTGTCCTAAATAGTCATAAAGCGTACTTTTTATTAAATTTGTATATTTGTTTTCTAACCATTCTGCAGCAAATGTAGTTGGCGCAATAATTTCTAGTAATGAATCATCAATAAATTTAGCTTTAGTTGCTTTAAACCAAGTATCATAACTCGGTTTACTAAGCTTCGTTTGGATGATAGACAATACTTGTTGCCATAAATCTTGAGTATGGCTATCCACAGCTTGTCACTCCTTATCAATAAAAATACGAATTTAGGAATAGATTGGGTTTATGTCGAAATTGACAATATAAAAGAGAAAGTTGTCCACAATATGCAGATTTTCTACAATAGGGGTTATTAGACTCAGAATATGTTGTACACAATTTTATCCACAGACTGTTAATAACATTGATTATCTTTTAAACAATCCACAACGAAAACATATCTATCATAGCAAAAGATGCCTAGTATTTCAACGAATTTAAGGAATTTATCCACAATGTCAATAGGTTGTGCATAGAAGTTATCTACAACACAAGATATTGTTTATATCATGTGTAAAGTTCGACACAAATCGCAAAATCAAAAAATTAATATCCACAACTTGTTAAAAAGAGGTTAGAGACTGCTTTATTTAGTTATCCACAATAGTGCTGAAACCTATTCAGAAAAGATTGAGGATATGCAGTGTTTACCTATTGTCATTGGATTGACTTTTATGTCGTGGCATGGTTTAATAGTAAAAGCGTATTTTTTGATGAACTATTGAACGTACATCTTCTAGGAGATCAGTGCGTTTGAATAAGAATCTCATAGGAGGTGCAGCATAATGGGTCCTACATTTAAACCGAATGTAAGCAAACGTGCTAAAGTACATGGTTTCCGTAAACGTATGAGCAGTAAAAATGGTCGTAAAGTTTTGGCAGCTCGTCGTCAAAGAGGAAGAAAAGTGCTAAGCGCATAATTCAAAAGACCACACTGGGTGGTCTTTTTTTTATGCTTTTGTATACTGAATGATGGAAAAATTGGAAATGATGTTATGGAATATATAGAAACGGTGGCGATGGATGGTGCGCAGAAAGTTGCGTCTACGTAATCGTGAGGATTTCGGTCGCGTATATCGTGGAGGAAAGTCATTTGCTAATGGTCAATTTGTTGTATATTGGTCACGGCAACCAATCGCAGAACCTTTCCGTCTAGGAATATCTGCAAGTAAGAAAATAGGTAATGCTGTAGTGCGCAATCGTATGAGACGGGTTATTAAGGAAATTGTTCGTCACATGGAGCAAGAAATTGCTCAAAATGTTGATTTTATTTTAATAGTAAGAAAGCCGGCGGTGAGCATGTCATATGCTGAACTTGATCGGTCTATCCACCATGTGCTACGCAAAGGTGGTTTGCTTAAAAATAGCAAGCCTCATTCCCCAAAACGCACTACGATTTCAAAGAAAAGTTAAAGCTTTCTTCATTTGGACATAAACTTGCCAATATTGCATTTCTATTGTAGTTAACTCGTATTTATTTGTGGAATAAATTATGGTATAGTCTAATTTGAGGTAAGTGTACTAGCTCTCAGAGAGGAGATTTCATCTTGTTTCGTAACAATCGTAAATGGATTTTAGTTGTAGGTTTATTGCTTTCAATAAGCTTACTATCAGGTTGTATGCCTGAGGTTGATAATACGAAGACTACCGAGCATTTGTTGGAGGGTAATTTTTGGGAGAAGAATGTAGTTTATTACTTCGCTTTAACCTTGGATGCTTTCGCAAAATGGTTTGGCGGTAGTTATGTGCTTGCAATTTTGTTACTTACTATTATTGTACGTACAATAATTTTACCATTAACATTAAAGCAATATCGTAGCTCAAAAGCAATGCAGGCCTTACAGCCACAATTAGCGGAATTAAAAACGAAGTACAAAGATAATCCTCAAAAGCAACAAGAGGAAATGATGAAATTGTACCAAGTTAATGGTGTTAACCCATTAGCGGGATGTTTGCCGCTAATCGTACAGATGCCAATCTTTATTGCGTTGTATAATTCAATTTATTGGAATGCAAATCTTCGTACGACTGAATTATTTGGTATGTCTTTAAATGAACCAAGTGTATGGTACTTCTTGCCGCTACTAGCTGCAATTACAACATTTGTTCAAACGAAGATGATGCAAAAAACACAGCAACAGCAAATGCCAGGTATGTCTATTTTGCTAGCTGTATTCCCAGTAATGATTTTTGTGATGTCATTATCATTCCCAATGGCACTACCACTATATTGGGTATTCAGTAACTGTTATACAATTGTTCAAAATTACTTCCTATATGTACTTCCAGCCCGTAAGGGAAAAGATAAGAAGGGGGTTCTTGCGAAATGAAAAAAATTCTTGCATCTGGTAAGACGATAGATGATGCGGTGAAAAACGGTTTAGCGCAATTGCAAGTTACAGAAGATCGTGTGAAGGTTGTTATAGTTGAACAACCTTCAAGAGGCTTTTTAGGATTGATTGGTTCAAAGGAAGCTAAAGTCGAGCTTGAATTAATTCCAGATTCTAAAGAAGAAGCGGAAGTCTTTATTCGTGATGTTGCAAAAGCAATGGGACTTGATGTTCAATTGACTTGGCAACAATCGAAAGATGGAGTACAACTTTCTATTGCTTGTGATGGAGACATAGGTATGATAATCGGAAAACGTGGACAAACGTTGGACGCATTGCAATATCTAGTCACTATTGTAGCGAATCGTTATTCAGATAATCACATTAGAATCGTTTTGGATGCACAGAATTTTCGAGAAGGTCGTCGCAAGAGGCTAGAAAGTCTTTCTGATCGTCTTGCAGGTACAGTTATTCGTACGAGAAAAGAAATTGTACTCGAACCGATGGTACCTCATGAACGAAAAATTATTCATTCACATCTTCAAAGTCATGCGAAAGTGAGAACTTTCAGCAAAGGCGACGAGCCAAATCGTCGAATTGTCATTACTTTGAAATGATCGGATAGTAGCTATAAAGGTAAGATAGAATAGAGGTGCAGCAATGACTCCAAGAGGTCATTGCTGTTTTCCGTTTATGAGAGGTGCAACTAATGATTGAACAAGATACAATCGCAGCAATTGCTACGGCAGTCGGAGAAGGTGGAATCGCTATTATCCGTGTCAGTGGACCGAAAGCAATTACAGGCGTAAATCATATATTTTCATCAAAGTTACCATTAACTGATGCACAATCACATACGATTCATTATGGGCATATTGTAGATCCCTTAACAGGTGAGAGGGAAGAGGAAGTATTAATCTCTTTAATGAGAGGACCTCGATCTTTCACAGCTGAAGATGTTGTCGAGATTAATGCTCATGGTGGTGTTATTGCGGTAGCTCGAGTGATGGATTTATTACTACAACAAGATGATATTCGAATTGCTGAGCCAGGTGAATTTACTAAGCGAGCTTTTCTTAATGGTCGTATCGATTTGATGCAGGCCGAAGCTGTTATTGATCTTATTCGTTCGAAGTCAGATCGTGCATTTGCCGTAGCACGTAAGCAAGCTGATGGCGTGCTTTCGAACAAAATTAAAGATTTGCGTCAAAATGTTATAGAGTTGTTAGCGCATATTGAAGTTAACATTGATTATCCAGAGCATGACGTAGAAGCGATGACAAGTAGCTATATACGGGAACAATGTGAAAAGACAATCACTGATATAGATAAATTGTTAAAGACGGCTAGTGAAGGTAAAATATTGCGTGAAGGTATTTTAACAGCAATTGTCGGTAGACCCAATGTTGGAAAATCTTCACTGATGAATACATTGACCCAAGAAAATCGAGCAATTGTAACGGATATTCCGGGTACGACGCGCGATGTTATTGAACAATATGTTACACTTAATGGAATTCCGTTACGCTTATTAGATACAGCAGGTATTCGTGAAACGAATGATGTTGTCGAGAAGATTGGGGTAGAGCGTTCGCGTGATGCCATCATTGAAGCGGACCTTATATTATTTATGTTAAATGGTAATGAACCCTTACAGGAGGAGGACAAAGAATTACTGTCTTCATTAGAGGGTCGCTCCGTTATCGTTATTGTTAATAAGACCGATTTGGAACAACAATTACAATTGGATGAAGTTATGCCTTTCCTTAATAGCGGTTCTCTTGTTAAAATGTCTATGATAAAGCAAGAGGGATTAGATCAGCTTGAGGCTGCAATAAGTGGGATGTTCTTTGAAGGCAAGCTCGAAGCCAATGATCTTACTTATGTAAGCAATGTGCGACATATTTCCTTGTTGAAGAAATCAAAACAATCGATGTTAGATGCGATTGAAGCAACATATATAGGTATACCGATTGACGTTATTCAAATAGATGCAAGATTGGCTTGGGAAGCTTTAGGTGAAATTTTAGGTGATGAAGCTGGAGATTCCTTAATCGATCAAATTTTCTCTCAATTCTGTTTAGGTAAGTAAGGAGGTTGGAATAGTGGGTTATCAAGCGAAAGAATATGATGTTATCGTTGTTGGTGCTGGTCACGCAGGTTGTGAATCTGCATTAGCTTCAGCGCGTATGGGTTGCGATACATTACTTTTAACGATTAATTTAGATATGGTAGCATTTATGCCATGCAATCCTTCAATAGGAGGACCAGCTAAAGGGCATGTCGTTCGTGAAATCGATGCTCTTGGTGGCGAAATGGGTCGCAACATCGATAAGACGTTTATACAAATGCGTATGTTAAACACAGGTAAAGGTCCGGCGGTGCATGCATTGCGTGCACAAGCTGATAAATTTGAGTATCAACATGAGATGAAGAAAACGATTGAGACAACGCCAAATCTGACATTGCGTCAAGGTATGGTAGATGACTTAATTATTGAAGATGGCAAATGTGTTGGTGTTGTATCACAAACAGGTGCACATTATCGTGCAAAGGCTGTTGTTATTACAACGGGTACGTATTTACGTGGGAAAATTATTATGGGTGAGTTGATGTATGAAAGTGGACCTAATAATCAACAGCCTTCATTAAAGTTAGCGACAGCTTTGAAGGAGAATGGTCTTGATCTTGTTCGTTTCAAAACAGGGACACCTCCGCGTGTAAATGGTGAGACAATCGACTTCTCCAAAACGGAGATTCAGCCTGGGGATGATAATCCGAAATTCTTCTCATATGAAACAAAGGAATCGAATATTGAGCAAATTCCTTGTTGGTTAACTTATACTGCACCAGAAACACATCAAATTATTAACGATAATTTGCATCGTGCACCAATGTTTTCTGGTGCAATTGAAGGTACTGGTCCGCGTTATTGTCCATCGATTGAGGATAAAATTGTACGTTTTGCTGATAAGCCGAAACATCAAATATTCCTTGAACCAGAAGGACGTAATACACTTGAGTATTATGTTCAAGGATTCTCTACAAGTATGCCTGAAGATGTACAATTAGAAATGCTTCATTCTGTTCCTGGACTTGAAAATGCGCAAATGATGCGTAATGGTTATGCGATTGAGTATGATTCAGTTGTGCCAACACAATTATGGCCTTCATTAGAAACGAAGCAAATTGATGGTTTGTTTACTGCGGGTCAAATTAACGGTACTTCTGGTTATGAGGAAGCTGCGGGGCAAGGTGTTATTGCTGGTATTAACGCTGCACGTAAAGTACAAGGCAAAGAACCAGTTATTATAGATCGCTCACAAGGATATATCGGTGTTATGATCGATGATCTTGTAACGAAAGGGACGAATGACCCTTACCGTCTTCTTACATCTCGTGCAGAGTATCGTCTATTGTTAAGACATGACAATGCGGATCTAAGATTAACTCCACTTGGCTATGAAATTGGTCTAATAACAGAAGAACGTTACGAAAGCTTCTTGCGTAAAAAAGAGCTAGTTGAGCTTGAAATTGCTCGCTTAACAGAAACTCGAATTAAACCAAGTGATGTGAAGGATATATTGGAAGAAGCGGGTTCTGCGGAGTTAATTCAAGGTGGTAGTATTATTCTACTACTTCGTCGTCCGGAAGTGACGTATAGACACCTTGAAAAAGTATCACCTTCACCTTATGAGTTGACTGATGAAATGAAAGAACAAGTTGAAATTCAAATTAAATATGCTGGTTATATTGATAAGCAACTTCACCAAGTTGAGCGTATGACGAAGATGGAGCGAAAACTTATTCCAGATACGATAGATTATAGTGATATTAAAGGTCTTTCTAATGAATCGAAACAAAAGCTGGAACTAATTCGTCCACTGTCGATCGGGCAGGCTACACGAATTGGCGGCGTAACACCAGCTGATATTTCAGTGATGCTGATCTACTTGGAACATTATAACCGAGTGACAGCAGCGAAAGGATCATAATGGATCAGACGATACAATGGTTTACAGAGCAGTTGAAATCACATCAGATTGAATTGAATGAGCAACAACTTATTCAATTAGAACGATATTATGAATTGTTAGTAGAGTGGAACGAGAAAATGAATTTAACAGGCATTACTGAACGTGATGCTGTATATGAGAAACATTTCTATGATTCTATCTCTCTAGCTTTTTATGTAGACATGAAGAGTAAAAAGAATATTGCCGATATCGGTTCAGGGGCAGGGTTTCCAAGTATTCCCTTGAAAATTGTATTTCCGCATTTGCAAGTACTAATCGTAGATTCTTTGAATAAAAGAATAGGTTTCTTGAAACATCTAGTAGACCAATTAGGACTTCAAGATGTTGAGTGTGTACATGGTCGAGCTGAGGATGTAGCTCGCTTGCCGCAGTATCGTGATACCTATGAGTTAGTTACAGCGAGAGCGGTTGCCAGGTTAGCTGTACTAAATGAATTCTGCTTACCATTCGTCGCACCAGGTGGTGTGTTTGCTAGTATGAAGGGTGCAAGCCTTTCGGAGGAACTTCAAGAGGCGAAATTCAGTCTAAAAGAGCTTAAAGGTAAGTTTGTTCAAGAATATGCTTTGCAACTCCCTAATGAACGCTCAGAGCGTCATATCGTGTGTATAGAGAAGACTCAACCAACTCCAAAGAAGTATCCACGTAAAGCGGGTACACCATTGAAAGAGCCATTACTTTAATAAATGTTTCACGTGAAACATTTATAACCTATTCACCGTTATCCGTTACAGTGTATAATAGCAACTAACAGCTCAATAGTTAGTTGCTATTTTTTTATTTAATAGAGAATTTGTAGAAATAGCAGGATTCTAGTGAAAGACAGTCGAATTATTCAATAATGATTATATTTGGTACATGTTCGAAAAATAGGTTTTCAACAATGATGCAATTGTGTGGGGATAAGATAAAGGAACCGCTCATAGATTCGCACTCTCTGTAAGTTCCGATTGTTCCAGCTAGATACATTGTTCAATGTGGAATATATTACTTGTGAAACTTTGTGATCAAGGTTTTTCGGGCAAACTCTTACATTAAGATGCACTACATCGTTGTGTATAAATCTTGATATGTGCAGGTTATTGACCTATTAGTACCATCTATAGAAGCGTAAGATCACTATAGTGGTTTTCATCACATGATTGGGTGGTTATAGTCAATATGAAAGATCAAATTTCGAAATTGTTTGGGTTCAACGAGCAGAAGTCTAACCATGAAGAAGTAAAATTAATTCCTATTACCGACATTGTAAGTAGTCCTTTTCAACCTAGGACTATTTTTGATGATGAGCGGATTGATGAGTTATGTCAAACCATTCGGACTCATGGTGTCATTCAACCGATTGTTGTACGTGTCAGAAATGATAAATACGAAATTATCGCTGGAGAACGTAGATGGAGAGCGGTAACTAAGCTAGGGCATGATACGATTCCTGCAATTGTCCGAGAATTTAATGATTCTCAAACTGCTTCTATTGCTCTAATTGAAAATTTACAACGAGAAAACTTAACTGCAATTGAAGAAGCTGTAGCATATCAACGATTAATTGAATTGCACACTTTAACACAGGAAAGTTTGGCACAAAGATTAGGTAAAAGTCAGTCCACAATTGCTAATAAGCTTAGATTGTTAGGCTTACCTGAAGTAGTGAAACAATCGCTAATGGAGCGCCAAATTACTGAGCGACATGCTAGAGCATTGCTATCCCTTGATAGTGAAGAAATGCAATTGAAAGTTCTTCAAGATATTATTAAAAATGACTTAAATGTTAAACAGACAGAGATGCGCATTGCATTTCTTAAAGAATTGACGAAGCCGAAGAAGGCAAAACGGATTTCGTTTACGAAAGATGTAAGACTTGCTTTGAACACGATCCGCCAATCAATAGAGATGGTATCAGGGTCGGGGCTTGAAATTAAAACTAAAGAACAAGACCATGAAGATCATTATGAAATCGTCATTAAAATTCCGAAGAATTCCAAATAGATTGAAAAATACAAAAGGAATGCCACCACCTTTAACTGTAGGTGGCAATGCCATTTCTTCAATAGTTTCACACATGAGGTGAGGATAATGTCTAAAGTTATTGCGATAGCGAATCAAAAAGGTGGAGTTGGTAAAACGACGACTTCGGTTAATTTATCAGCTTGTCTTGCGTCGCTAGGCAAGAAAGTATTGCTTATTGATATCGATCCACAAGGGAATACAACAAGTGGTCTAGGTATTAATAAAGGCGACGTTGCTAATTGTATATATGATGTGCTAATTAACGAAGTGAACCCAAAAGAAGTGATCATCGCCACGGCAGTTCCTGGTCTTGATATTATGCCTGCTACGATTCAACTTGCTGGTGCGGAGATTGAACTTGTCCCTACGATATCAAGAGAGCAACGATTGAAGAAGGCGATTACTGTAGTTAAAGATCAATATGATTATGTAATGATCGATTGTCCGCCTTCATTAGGTATTCTAACTATTAATTCTCTAACTGCTGCTGATTCTGTACTTATCCCTATTCAGTGTGAGTATTATGCGCTTGAAGGGTTGAGTCAATTATTAAATACGGTTCGTCTCGTCCAAAAACATTTGAATACATCATTGCAAATTGAAGGTGTATTATTAACGATGCTAGATGCTAGAACAAATCTTGGATTGCAAGTTATTGAAGAAGTGAAAAAGTATTTCCAACAAAAGGTCTATCAGACTATTATTCCAAGAAATGTACGTTTAAGTGAAGCTCCATCACATGGACAAGCGATTATATCATATGATCCCAAGTCTAAAGGTGCTGAAGTGTATCTTGAACTGGCTAAGGAAGTGATATCTTATGAAAAAGTCACTAGGTAAAGGGTTGGATGCATTATTTCAACCAGTTGAAAGTGAAGAAGTACTACGTCTTAATCTTACTGATATAAGGCCGAATCCATACCAACCTCGAAAAACATTCGATGATGATACGATTAAAGAACTTGCTGAGTCAATTAGAGAGCAAGGGGTTATACAACCGATTATTGTTCGCCGTGTATTACGTGGATTTGAAATTGTCGCAGGCGAAAGACGTTTTCGTGCTTCACAGTTATGCGGAAATGATAAAATCCCCGCAGTAGTTCGTGATATGGACGATGCTAAAGTAATGGAAATTGCTTTAATTGAAAATTTACAGCGCGAAGATTTGAATGCTATTGAAACTGCTCTAGCATATGAAGCGTTAATGGATAAGTTCAGTTTGACCCAAGAAGAGTTATCGTTAAAGGTAGGTAAATCTCGTTCGCATATTGCGAATTTTGTGAGATTGTTAGCTCTTCCAGAAAGTATTAAGGAATATGTTTCACGTGGAACATTGTCAATGGGACATGCAAGAGCAATTGTTGGTGTGAAAGATCAAAAAATCCAATTGGACTTAGCTGAACAAGTGGTGGAGAGTAATTGGAGTGTTCGTGAATTAGAAGATGCTATTACTAGAATGAATGAGAAAAAGACGGTTCCAACTAAGAAAGAAAAGATTAAAAAGAAGGATCCGTTTATCGTTAGTATAGAATCACAATTGCGCGAAAAGTATCAAACAGGTGTTAAAATTAAGCAGTCTAAAAATAGAGGGAAAATTGAGCTTGAATACTATAGCAAGCAAGATTTGGAACGTATTTTAGAATTGTTGCAACTCCAATAATTAGAACTTAAAATGGTTAAATAATATGGCATATCAAAGTTGTAATCTTTTGTATAAAGGATTAAACTTAGGTATGCCATTATTTTATGTGTTGGAGGGAAACGGATTGTCAGAGCAGCAACAATATATGTATTTTGATCATGCAGCAACATCATGGCCGAAGCCTGAAGCCGTGATCCAAGCTGTCAATCATGCTATGATTAACGACAGTGCTAACCCTGGACGTGGAAGTCATGCTATGGCAGTACGTGCCAGTAGAATATTATTTAACGGTAGAAAGCAACTTGCAAAGTTATTGGGAGTTAAAAATCCGAATGACATTGCATTTACTTATAATACGACGATGGCACTGAATATGGCTATAAAAGGATTTTTGAAAAGTGGAGATCATGTTATTACGACGTCAGTTGAACATAATTCAGTAAGAAGACCACTTTATGAGTTAGAACAAAACGATAATGTGGAAGTTACTTATATTGATGCCGATGAAGAGGGTCACATTAATATGGACCAGTTAGAAAAAAGTTTCAAAGATAACACAACATTAATTGTTGTAAACCATAGTTCGAACTTGCTTGGAACTATAATGCCACTTGAGAAAATTAGTGAAATTGCACATAACCATGGAGCAAAAATGTTAGTTGATGGTGCACAAAGTGTAGGGATAATTCCAATTAATGTAGTTACTATGGGTATAGATATGTTAGCATTTCCAGGCCACAAGGGATTGTTAGGTCCACAAGGGACAGGAGGGCTTTATATCGCGCCTGATATAGATTTGGAACCACTTCTACATGGAGGAACAGGGAGCCAATCTGAAGTGCCATATCAGCCGTCAGTGCGTCCTGATCGTTATGAAGCTGGAACTCAGAACACAGCTGGAATAGCTGGGCTAACGGAAGGTGTAAAGCACGTTCTTTCTGTAGGGGTAGAACAAATATATATGCAGGAATGGGAACTTACACAGCGATTATTAAGAGGGTTGCAAGAGATTGAAGGCGTACATTGTTTAGGTCCGCAAATTGGCGCACCTCGAACAGGAATTGTAGCTTTTAATATTCCTCATATTGATCCATCTGAGCTGTCGTTTATTCTAGATCAACATTATAACATTGCTGTTCGTGCAGGTTTTCATTGTACGCCAACTGCTCATCAAGTTGCAGGTACAAGTGAACGCGGAGCAGTACGAGCAAGTATAGGATATAGTACAACACAGGAACAAGTGGATGTATTTATCGGGGTTATTAAAGAGATAATAGCACAATACGAGTAGAGGTAGTTCAAAAAGTGGACTTTGATAACGATGATTGACTTCATAGTATATTCGGCATCGAATATGAAGCGAACTTGGGAAGTCCGGTACGCATGTACCAATAATGTACACTTGCGTTTCCTCCTTCCGCAAGTAGCGCTCCATCTTCTTGACTTTCGAAACCCCACTTTTTGAACTTTCATTGGAAGAGGTAGTTCAAAAAACATACAAGTTAAACAATTAAATAATAGAGAACAATTAATAGTGCAGATATGAACATTAAGGGAGCGAAATGTAGTGGATTGGTTAACAGAGAATATTGAAATTATTGTAATTGTTCTTATCGCTATGGTATTAATTCAATGGATTATGATGATGAATTTAGGCGGAAAGCTGAAAAAGTTAAGGAAATCATATTTACATATGATGGAGGGGACTGGCGTAGAAAATTTAGAAGGAGTTATCCAGTCGCTGCAAGCAGAGCAACAACTACAAAATGCTGAAATTGAGCAAGCCGCTCTACGTATGGCAAATGTTGAGGCAAGAGTGCCACAACTTAAAAGTAATATAGCCATTAAAAGATATAATGCTTTTTCTAATACAGGTAGTGATATGAGCTTCTCTGTTGCCATTACGAATGACAATAAAGATGGCATAGTGTTAACGAGTATTCATAGTCGCGAAGGTGCCTATATATATGGCAAACCTGTTGAAAAAGGAACTTCACAATACTCATTAACACCTGAAGAAGAAGAAGTCATTAATGCAGCAAAATAGTCTATAATTTGAACTCAGTTAATTTCAAGTCTTGTTCACCTTCTGAATGATTACGATAACGTTTGGCAACAGCATGATACAAACATTGTGCAATAATATCAGCCATCGACATCACAAGATGAAGCCGAGTGTTTTGCAATACGAAATACTCCATAAATCCACCGACGTTTACTACGCCTGTAATGTGCATATTACCTACAGGAGGCAGTTCTTTATTAACTCCAGCTCCAGGACGAACAGGACCTAGGTTGGCCTGAATAAAGCCAACACTTGATGCTTGACCTAGACATGCATCGATTCCGATGATGAAAGGATTCCGATAACTGTTATGGATTGTATCCATCGTTTGTTGTAGGTTAAGAGCATGCACGGGTTCGGCAATAGAGCCATAAACATGCATAAGAGTCGAACGATATTTTGATAGATGAGTTCCAACTAGTGGACCCAGACAATCTCCTGTTGAACGATCCGTCCCGATACATACGATTACAATATCTTGCCCAGAGGAAGCATATTGTAATAGATTAAGCAATTCTTGTTGTAAGACGCTTCGTATCATAGGGGAGTTATACGATATTTTAACTAATGAGTTATTAGACATTGTTTCTTGTAAGTTTCCTTTCTTGAAACAAATTATATAATACTAGTATGTAGTCAAAATAACGGATTTATACTTGTAGTAGAGGATTACGAAAGGGGATCATCGGCATCATGGTAGAAAATAACCTATTATTAATCGCTTTTGATTCTACACAACAAGCATTACGTGCGGAAATGTTACTAGAATACGCCGATATCGAAATTGATATTTGTCCTACACCTAAGGCTATTACTGCAGGCTGCGCACTTTCTATTCATTTTCCGCAAGAGGATTTAAATACAGTTCAGCAAATTATTGTTCAAGAGAGCGTAGAAGTTAGAGGGATATTTGAAAAAAACGATCAAGACTATAAGTTGATTTCTTCATAGATTGATTAAGATGGTGGTGTGAAATGGACACGAAAAAATTATATGATGATACATTGGGAAAGCTATTAACAGATCCATTTTGGAGCATGATAGTGATAGGGCTAGTTAGAATCATACTAATTATTGTCGTGGGTAGAACGCTCGTATGGTTATTGCATAAATCTATAAATCGTGTAGTTATAGATAAAATGAGTGTGAATCATCCAAATCAACGTCGCAGAATACTAACGGTAGCAAAATTGCTCAAAAACACAGTGTCATATGTTACGTATTTCATAGTAGGATTGCTTGTGTTATCAGAACTAGGTATCCCAATAGCACCGTTATTAGGTGGTGCAGGAATTGTTGGTATAGCTGTAGGTTTTGGTGCACAGAGTTTGGTCAAAGATGTAATTACGGGTTACTTCATTGTATTAGAGGATCAATTTGCGGTAGGAGATACGATCTCTAATGGTAAATTCAAAGGTAAAGTAGAAGTGATTGGTATGCGTACTACAAGATTAATTAATGAGAATGGAGAAGTGCATATTGTACCGAATAACTTAATTAATGAAATTACCAATTTCTCTATACATGCAGGTAAAGTGAAGCTTGATATTCCTATAGAGTATAATGGGAACTTGCATCATATTATGCAAGTTGTGAAACAATGTGCAGACAATCTAGTACATAAGCGGATGATTGGAACGCCTAATGTGCTCGGGTTGCAACAATTCAGTAAAGATGAAATCGTCATGCGAATTGAAGTACAGTGTGAAGCTACCTATGAAGATGAATTGCTACGATATATGAATGAACAATTTAAGTTAATGTTAGAAGAACATCAGCTTCAGATGAAGCAAAGCGAAACATAAAAAGAGGAGGGATTGCAATGGAACGAAAACAATTTGAGCTTGGGGATATCGTTCTTATGAAGAAAGTACATCCCTGTGGATCAAGTGAAATGGAAGTTATCCGCATGGGGATGGATATCCGTATGAAATGTGTAGGTTGTGGACATAGCATTCTAATCCCTCGTGCAAAATTCGAGAAAAATATGCGTAAAGTTGTAAGACAAGGTAGTACAGACTAATATCTGTAGTTATAACGTATCATATGCCTGTTGAATGAAATATAGTAATAATGGGTTAAAGCATAATGAAGGTGCAATCATAATAACGAAAGAAGCCACTCCATCATTGAAGTGGCTTCTTTCGTTATACGATGCGACTAAATTTTTATTTCCTTATGGCAGAATTAATACTACTGTGCTCGTGGTAAAACAAGAATAACTGGATTGTTTACGATAACGCCGGTAGCATCCCATTGATTGGATGCATTGATTTCGTAATGAACTGTCATCGTATGTTTAGCTTCAGATATCCAATTTACATCACCTACAAAAGCAGAGATCTCAGCATCTAATTGATTTTTTTTCTTAGTTAGTTTTATGTCCGCATTTTCTATAGACAGAGGTGTTAACTGAAACTTCTCAGTCAAACCACTTTTTTCACCGATAAAAATGTTTACTGCAAGCGCTTTAGTATCTTGTAATATTTGGTCTTCTGAAGGTTCAGTCGATGGATGACCACATGCGACTAATATAAGTAGTAGTAATAGAATTAGGCTTAAAGAATTCACTAGTTTCTTCATTGAAGTGTTCCCCATTTCTTTTAAGTATTATTTATCAATCAAATAAACATGGTGGTTAGATATTCCTTGATATCTAAATAACGTAATCAATCATTGTATAGTTGCAAATGGATGGGATATAAACGCTAGTATGCAGTGTCTCCTACAACTATGCTATCATTGTTGGTAAAAATATAGTAAGCGAGGTTAAGTCATGGAGTATAAAACAAATGTAATGCGAATACTTGATCAACGAAAAATACATTATAACCATTACACTTATGCAGATACGGATGCTATTAGCGGGATAGAGGTAGCTGTAATATTAGGAGAAAATCCGGATCAGGTATTTAAAACATTAGTGACGACTGGAAAATCTAAACGGAATTATGTATTTATGATTCCTGTTGCAAAAGAGCTTGATCTAAAGAAGGCTGCAGTAAGTGTAGGAGAGAAATCAATAGAGATGCTGAAGTCAAAAGATTTGCTGACTCTAACTGGTTATGTACATGGAGGTTGCTCCCCGATTGGGATGAAGAAGGGATTAATGACTGTTATTGATGTTTCTGCTAATCATTTTGATACGGTTATATGCAGTGCAGGTAAAATTGGGTATCAAGTTGAACTTTCGATTACTGATCTAGCCCAAGTTATTAAGTTAGAGTTAGCAGATATTACAGTAAATTAAAGTGAATAGAATATATACCTATGATACGTCTTATTAACTGGTCTTGGCCACATGATAAGACGTTTTTACTATGCATGAGAAAGTGAAAGTTGCAATAAATATGACATTACAAGTGAGGTTAATGTCGCTAAGTGAGTGAAGATTGTTAGTGAATCATGAAGATTATCTAAAAATATTGTGATTCATTCACAATGTATATTTATATTTCATGTTATATAATGTAACAAAGCAATATAAAAGCGAAAAGTTGAGGTGTTTTTATGTATATTCAAGCAAATCCATATAATTATCCATATAACGGAAACTTAAGAGCTGATAATACTGCATTAATTATTATTGATATGCAAACCGATTTTTGTGGAGTTGGCGGTTATGTAGATCGTATGGGATATGATCTATCATTAACTAGACGTGCCATTGAACCTATCAAACAATTACTTGATATTGTTCGTCAGATCCCTCAATTTACTGTGATTCATACAAGAGAAGGACATAAGCCAGATTTGTCTGATCTTCCTAATAATAAGCGTTGGAGAAGTGCTCAAATTGGAGCGGAAATTGGTTCAGCTGGTCCTGCTGGTCGAATTCTAGTTCGAGGAGAACAAGGTTGGGATATTATTAAAGAGCTCTACCCAGTTGAGGGTGAATTAATTATTGATAAGCCAGGCAAAGGTAGCTTCTACGGTACTGATCTCGATCTCATTTTGCGTAATAGACGAATTGAAAATATTATTCTAACTGGAATTACAACCGATGTATGTGTCCATACAACGATGCGTGAAGCGAATGATCGTGGTTATGAATGTCTAATTGTTGAAGATTGTACAGGAGCAACTGACTTTGATAATCACTTAGCTGCATTAAAGATGGTTACGATGCAAGGTGGAGTATTCGGAAGTGTATCTAGTTCTGAACATATTATTGAAACCTTAAAAACAATGATACAAAAATAAAAAAAGAAATGAAAGGTGGAGGGTGCATATGTCACAAGAGTATCTATTAGACAGATTAACAATACCAACATTGAGAGATAACTATTTGAAAGGTGCACTGACGCCTAGGCAAGTCATTGAGCATATTATAGAGCGATCAGAAGCCGATCAAGATATGAATATTTGGATAACGCCACCTCGTATGGAACGCATCCGTCCTTATCTTGAACGATTATCTACTATGTCACCTGATGATTATCCATTGTGGGGTATACCATTTGCAATTAAAGATAATATAGATTGGGCGAATGTTCCGACAACCGCTGCTTGTCCAGATTATGAATATATGCCTACAAAACATGCGACAGTAGTAGAAAGACTTATTAAAGCGGGTGCTATTCCAATTGGAAAAAGCAATTTAGATCAATTTGCTACAGGATTAGTTGGCGTACGTAGTCCATATGGAGAAGTTCACAATGCCCTACAACCAGAACTTATTAGTGGTGGTTCGAGCTCTGGATCTGCTGTAGCAGTTGCACGTGGACATGCTGCATTTTCATTAGGCACTGATACTGCAGGTTCAGGTCGTGTGCCAGCATCATTGAATGGACTTATTGGTTTCAAGCCAAGTGTAGGTTCATGGCCGCTGAAAGGCGTCGTACCAGCTTGTAATAGTATTGATTGCGTATCAGTATTTGCTTGGAATGTTGAGGATATTCATATTATTGATCAGTGCGTAAGGGGGATAGATGAACAGGATCCTTGGTCAAGAGACCGCGGAGTACCTGTTGCTATGCTGCCAACCAAGGTTTTATTACCTTCATCGGAACTTGAGTTCTTTGGTGATTACGCTGAGCAATATTGTCAAGCATGGAAAGCTTCATTACAATATATTGATCAACTACAATTACCGGTAGAGTATATTGATCTTCAATTATTTCAAGAAGCTGCTAGATTACTATATGATGGTCCTTTTGTTGAAGAGCGCTGGGCAGCGCTAGGTAGCTTTATAGAAGCTCATCCGAATAGTACACTTCCTGTTACAAGTGAAATTCTGCAGTCAGGTAAGGCGGCACAATATAGAGGCTCTTCCGTATTCCAAGCGCAACATCAGATACAAGCAATGAAACTCGAAGCACGTAAAAAGCTAGTTGATCGAGTAATGATTTTACCGACAATTGGGGGAACATTCTCTCGTGCTCAATTACGTGAGGAGCCAATTGCTTATAATAGTAAGCTTGGCTTATATACAAATCATTGTAATTTACTTGATTTAGCCGCAATTGCAATTCCTTCTGTTGATGCAGGTGATAAATTACCATTTGGTATTACCATGTTTTCACTACCTCAGTTGGAGGGTGCATTATTTGAGCTCGCTAAACGTTTCACTAATGTAGTATCACAACCTACAACAGAACCATTGCGAGAAGTAGCATCAATTCCAGTAGCGGTATGTGGACTTCATATGCGTGGTTTGCCACTTGAGGTGCAGATGCAGCAATGTGGGGCAACATTTTTGAAGGAAACGAAAACAGCAAACAAATATAAATTTTATAAATTGAATACAACACCTAGTAAGCCTGGATTAATTAAGGTTAATGATCAAGGTGGCACAATTTCAGTAGAAATATGGAATATGCCATTGCATAGTTTTGGTTCATTTGCCGCGATGATTCCTGCTCCATTAGGTATTGGTAAGGTAGAACTAGAAGACGGTACAGAAGTATCAGGCTTTTTATGTGAAGAGTATGCCACTGAGGATGCGGTAGATATTACGGATATAGGCAGCTGGCGCGCATTATTGTAATTACGTTATAGAAAGCGTCCAATGATGATGGGGGAATAACTCATGATCATTGGACGCTTTTTTGATATGAGGACACATACATAACACGCGTTATATGTTATATACATGTTACTTTTATCGTTGAAATACAAATAATAGTGCATATATTTGTGAATCTAATATAAAGATTATTACATTTTCATGTTATATAATTTGGATATAAGAAAAAAACGAGAAAAAATGTAACATTAACTAACATATAAAAGGAGATGGACATATGGCAACAGGAAGAAATGCAAATAACTATCTCCTGAAAACAAAAGGACTAACGAAAGTATTTGGTTCTCTAGTAGCAAATAGTGATATTGATATGGTGGTTAAGCAAAGTTCCATACATGCCATTCTAGGTGAGAACGGAGCAGGAAAAAGCACGTTGATGAAAATGTTGTACGGCGTATATGCCCCAGATGGTGGAACGATTATGATGGATGATCAAGAGGTAGAACTACATCCACCTACCAAGGCGCGGGCGAAAGGAATAGGCATGGTATTTCAGGATTTTCGTGTTGTACCTGCTTTAACAATTTTAGATAATATCGCTTTAGCTGTAGAAAAAGGCTTCTCTTTCAATAGAAAAAAATTAAAGAAAAGAATTATTGAAATATCTACAAAATACGGCTTAGCTGTTGATCCCGAAGCATATGTATGGCAATTGGATCTTGGACAACGTCAGCGACTTGAAATTGTAAAAGTATTACTAGCAGAAGGTACAAAAATAATTATTTTCGACGAACCGACAAGTGTTCTTGTACCGCAAGAAGTAGAAGCCTTTCTTAATATGTTGAAAATGCTTCGTGAAGATGGATATGGAATTTTGTTAATTACTCACAAGATTAATGAAGTGCTAGCTGTTGCCGATCAAGTAAGTGTTTTAAGAAGCGGTGTACTTACCTATTCTGCGAGTAAGGAAGATGGTCTTACTGCTGACGAATTAATTGCAGCGATGATGGGGAACAAAGAGTTAAAAACAGTGATGAAAGATACAAACAATATATTCTCAGAAACATCATTACAAATAAAAAGCGGAACTATTAAAGGCGATTACGGTGAGATTGTCATTCAAGATATAGATTTTACAGTGAAAAAAGGTCAAATCGTTGGCATAGCAGGGATTTCAGGAAGTGGACAACGAGAACTAGCGGAGGTTCTGTTTGGATTAAGAAAGCTGGTGAAAGGTTCCATTGAGTTAAAAGGTCAAGCGTGCAAACCAGACGTTAGAACATTTCTAGAAGCGGGAGTTAGCTTTGTATCAGAAGACCCTATTAAAGAATCTGTTATACCGGGCTTCTCAATTCTAGAACATATGATACTAGACGGTATGCCTATGAAAAAGAAATCGATGGGTATAGATTGGAAGATGCTTGCGCAAGAGCTTCAACTCAGCAAAGAAGCTAACTCATTAGCACTTGCTGATGGACAACGTCATGCAGATACACTATCGGGTGGCAATGTACAACGAATGGTACTAACAAGAGCTTTAATACGCACACCGGAAGTACTTGTTATTAGTTATCCAAGTCGTGGTTTAGATATTGGAACAACAAGAACAATACAACAACATCTTGTTGAACTTGCAGAACAAGGAACAGCAATTGTGTTATTTTCAGAAGATTTAGACGAATTGTTCAAACTTTCCGATGAGCTAGTTGTTTTATCGGGAAAACGAATTTCACAACCATATGAAACAGCAACAACGGATGCATCCCAAATAGGACAGTTAATGCTGAAAGGAGAGTCAACATGAGTATAGCCGCAACGATTACAAAAGATAATAAATCCTTTCTAGCACGGAATCAATCATGGATGATACAAAGTGCTGCCATTATTGCACCTTTTATCGTGTTTGGAATATTTCTAACGTTTTATAAAGTAAATCCGATTGAGCTCTACTGGTCAATGGTACAGACGACATTTGGTAATCTATATGGATTGGGTGAAGTATTACTTAAGGCTACACCGTTCATTCTTACGGGGTTAGCAGCAGCATTACCTGCGAAAGCAGGATTAGTCAATGTTGGTGGTGAAGGACAGTTAGCCATTGGTGCATTATTCGCTACCTGGTTTGCAGTTTTCTACCTTGATACGATGCCTGCGATGATTGGTATCCCAATTATGTTACTTGCAGGTGCATGTGGTGGTGCAGTATGGGCTGGACTAGTCGCTGTATTGAAAGTAAAAGGCAAGTTAAACGAGACTATTACAAGTGTACTACTGAACTACGTGGCAGTATTCATTGTAGGATTTTTCGTTCACGGTATGTTGAAAGATCCTAATTCTTTTAACTGGCCATTCTCTCCCGAAATTGCAAACACACTAAGACTTCCAATTATTAATGGTACTCGTCTACATGTAGGGTTTATCGTCGCCATTGTATTAGCTATTATCGTATGGTTTGTGCTTACGAAAACGAGATTAGGCTTCAAGATTAGAGTATTAGGTAGCAATCGATTGGCAGCAGAACGCGCTGGATTTCAAATTAATAAAATGTATTTCTGGGTATTAATTGCCGCTGGTGCACTTGCTGGTATTGCAGGAATGATTGAAATAGCTGGTATTGAAGGACGTTTACGTGCTTCAGTTGGAACAAATTTTGGTTATTTAGGTTTCTTGGCAGCAATGATGGCTTGGAATCATCCCATTCGCTTAATGGCCTCAGCCTTCTTACTAGGTATGATTAGTGTTGCAGGAAATAAACTTGAGATTTTCTCAGGCTTACCGTCTTCTTCCGTAAATATTTTAATGGCACTTGTTTTATTCTTTATTCTTGGAAGCGGAAAGCTGGTGAAAAAATGATTGCAGATATTTTAACAGGGGCAATACGATCGGGTACTTCGGTTATGATTGCCAGCCAAGGCGAATTAATTTCTGAACGAGCAGGCGTAATAAATCTAGGTACAGAAGGCTCGATGTTATGCGGTGCACTAGGCGGATTTGCTGTAACCGTATGGACAGGAAACCCTTGGATAGGGACATTAGCAGGAGGAGTATGTGGTCTACTTATTTCATTAATTCATGCTTTTCTCGTACTTAGTTGTGGTGCAAATCAACTAGCTACAGGTTTAACGATTATGTTTTTTGGAATGGGAATAACAGCCTTCTTCGGTAAAAACTTTGTAAGTCAACAAATCGTTGGGTTTAATCCGGTACCTATTCCTTACTTATCAGACATTCCGTTTATCGGGAAAATTTTATTCAATCATGACCCCTTAACCTATTTATCATTATTACTTGTTCCATTATTGTGGTATGTCATTTTCCGTACTCGTCTCGGTGTTATTTTGAGAGCTGCAGGAGAACGTGAAGAGGTGTTGTTCGCAAGTGGAATTAATCCTAAGCTTGTTCGTTACTTAGCTGTATTAGCTGGTGGTTTCCTTGCAGGTATTGGTGGAGCACAATTATCTGTGGCCTATACCCATAGCTGGGTAGAGAACATGGTCGCGGGTCGAGGTGTTGTAGCAGTAGCACTCGTTATATTCGCATCATGGAAGCCGTTGAAAGCAATGATTGGCGCATATCTATTTGGCGCCGCTCAAGCATTACAATTGACGGTACAACAGCAAGGATTAGCAATCTCTCCTTACTTCTTATTCATGGTTCCATATGTACTGACTTTAGTAGCACTTCTTATTGTAGAGCGGCGTAAACAAAGTCAAACCCCCGAGGCACTTGGAAAAGTACTCGCAGGTTCGGGTTAAGCTTTAAGTAGTTTAACTCGCTCAATATAGTTTTGAAGCAGTATACAAATAGATTAGAAAAGTGGAGGGAAACAACATGAAAATACGTAACAACGGATTGAAATCAATGATAGTACTAGTACTAGCTCTTATGCTAGTCGTAACAGGCTGTAGTCAACCAGGTAGCAATGCAAGTACATCAAATGGCGGTAATACTAATAATTCAGACCAATCGGTAAGTAATGTTGTGGCAGGTTTAGATAGTTCAGCAGTAGGATTTATTTTTGTCGGAACAAAAGATGACTATGGTTATAACCAAGCAGCTTATCTAGGGAGTGTAGCTGTAGAAGAAGCTTATCCTGACCTTAAAGTTATTCGTGCAGAGAATGTACCTGAAAGTGCAGAAGCTGAACGTGTTATGGAACAAATGATTCAAGAAGGTGCAAAAATAATTTTTCCAACATCATATGGACACTTAGAACCAGCACTTAATGTTGCAAAGCGTCATCCCGATGTGTTGTTCTACCACCAAGGCGGATTGAAAACTGCGGAAAATCTAGGTACTTACTTCGGTACGATTTGGGAACCTGTATATCTAGCAGGTGTTGCTGCAGGTAAAATGTCCGAAACTGGAAAATTAGGTTTTATCGTATCCGTACCTATTCCCCAAGTACTATTGAACATTAACGCATTTACACTTGGTGCACAATCGGTTAACCCTGAAATTACAACAAACGTTGTATTTACTGGTAGCTGGTGTGATCCTGGTCAACAGGCTAATGCAGCTAACTCACTAATTGACGCAGGTGCAGATCTATTAACACTTCACCAAGATTGTATGAAAACTGTAGTAGAAACAGCAGAACGCAGTGGTATTATGACAGTTGGTTATCATGCGGATGCTAATGAACTTGCTCCGAATGGATGGGTAACTGGTTCTGAATGGAACTGGGGAGATCTATTCGTAGATATGGTTAAAGTAGGGACAGAAGGTCAATTCAAAGGCAGTAAATATGATGGTAAATATCGTGGTACATTGGCCGATGAGGTAGTAAAACTTAGCACATTCGGAGCAAATGTTCCTGCAGAAGTACAACAATATGTAGAAGAACAAAAAGCAGGACTTCTAGATGGAACATTGAATCCATTCGCAGGACCAATTAACGATCAAAGTGGATCCGTACGTATTGAAGTAGATCAAGTACTTTCAGTTGAAGATCTTGAATCTACAAATTACCTAGTAGAAGGTGTCATCGGTACAATTCCACAATAATAGAGATGAATACAATCTAGAAAGAGGGTTGAGCAGATGAGTAAGCAAGAAGTAACGACAGTAATAGAAATGGCAGATCAGCAGTGGGAGTTAATGCCTAATCATGTGGAGCTGTATCATCGAGAAATCGTAACTGCGGCATCTGCTAATGCAATGGGATTCCGTGCAAATTCAGTACTGTGGGAAAAGATCGGCGTCGGTGGCGCCGTTCTTCCTCACTATCATAATGTAGCTGAAATTATTCATATTACAGTTGGCCAAGTTCGCTTGTTATGTAATGGTGAGTGGAAATCTTACAAGGCGGGAGATACATTCCATGTTCCAGCTGAGGTTGTCCATTCCGTAGTAAATGAAGGTAGTATAGATTCTGAGCAGATTAGTATCTTTTTACCCGTAGAAGAAAATGTTCCGCACAATGTATTTTTTGATACAACACTAGTTGATGTAGCTGTTGATCGTCCATTAAAAGGAATGTAATCGACTTTTAAAACACATATTGTGCTAGAAGATTAACGTAGTAAATTATCTAATTGCACACAACTCTACGAAGGGGGAATCGATCATGAATATCGTTGAACAAGCATTACCGTATTCATTTCATTATTCAAAAGAGTCCACAGCATTACTCATCATAGATATGCAAAACGATTTTTGTGCAGCCGGTGGATTTGGTGAAATGTTAGGCAATGATATTACGTTAACCAAATCTATTATTCCAACGTTGCAGCATGTACTAGAGATAGCACGTCAGCAAGGAATATTAGTCATTCATACGAGAGAGGGACATCTCCCTGATCTATCAGATTGCCCTCCTTCCAAATTAGCCCGAAGTCGTCAGCAAGGTGCGGGTATTGGAGATGTTGGACCAATGGGCCGTATTCTCATTAGAGGTGAACTAGGGCATAGTATTGTCCCCGAGCTTACACCAATGGATAACGAAATTATTATTGATAAGCCAGGAAAAGGGGCTTTCTATAAGACAGAACTTGATGATGTGCTGCAGCAACACAGTATTACACATCTACTCGTCTGTGGTGTTACAACTCATGTGTGCGTGCATAGTACGGTTAGGGAAGCAAATGATCGAGATTATCAATGTCTTGTACTATCAGATGGTACCGCTGCATTTGATTACAATGATCAAGTCGCTGCACTTCGAATGATTCATCAGCAAGGTGGAATATTTGGCTATGTAGCATCGTCAGAGGAATTAATTCAGTCACTACAGTAATCTGTAGTGACTATATTCATATGAAATAGACGTACAGCATGATGAGAGGGGAAGTAAAATATGGAGACTATTCAACAAGAATTATTTACGGTCCATTCACTATTTGAAGTTCCCGATCTCAAAGAAGCTATCCTATTAGGCGGACATACAGGACTAGATAATGTGATCACTCGTGTAAACGTTATGGAAGTACCAGATGTCGTAGATTGGGTAAGAGCTGGTGAATTGCTCATGACCACAGGCTATCCCTTTAAAGATAGGCCTGAACGACTAGCATTATTAGTTGAGCAATTAGCAACAAAAGGTGTTGCTGCACTTGGGATTAAAACAAAGCGTTTCTTTGATAGCGTGCCGCAAGAAGTTATTGATGCTGCTAATCGCTGTGGACTTCCATTAATTGAATTGCCACCAAGTACAACCTTCTCTGACTTAGTACGTGAAATTATGGAACGAGTTCTTGTTTCCGAAGCAAAGGACTTAATGATTCTACAATCAAGAGTGCAAAGGCTATCCCATCTATTGTTGCATGGAGATGGTCTAATTTCATTTTTGAAGCATCTATATATTATGATTAATAATCCTGTCATATTGATAGATCAAGATCAGACGGTCATTGTGCCACAGGAGCTTGAGGCATGGTATGGAAAAGTTAATGAACAAGAATTGGAAAAATGGTATTCATCAGAACGTATGGAAACAAACGTGCTGCATATTGGAGAAGAAGCATTTCATGCACATAGCATGATTGTCCCAGGAGAGTTTCAACAATCTTATCGTTTAGTTATTATTGAACAATATAGCCCGTATAGTACGGTGGATGCCTTAACTGTCAATTGGGCATCTCGACTATTAGGTTTTGAAATAAGTAATATGCAAGCAAGGAAGAAGATTGAAGCTAAATATTCCGATCAATTTGTTCAAGATTGGCTATCTGGAAGAATGGTATCCAATGTTGACATTCATCTAAGAGCAGAAGCATGTGGCTGGGAATTAGATCATACAAGTACTTATATGGTTGGTGTTGTATCTTTCTGGGAAGAGCATCCTAATGTGAAAGAATTACAGGAAATGGTTAGGTCACTGCGTTGGGATGCAGAATTGCAGCAAGGTGTACGCCTTATGTGGATTATATTAGAAGGTGAATTAACTTTTCTACTTTCTCAAAGTGGTGCAAGATGGTCAAAGGAGCAGCGTAATACATTTTTGCAAGGAATTAATAATGTCGTAAAATCAGTGCTCCATGAGAAGAAAGCTACACTATGTTTAAGTCGAGTCGTAGAGCAAGCTACTGAAGTTGCTGGAGCATACCGTGAAGCGAAGCGGGTAATGGAAATTCGAAAGGTACATTTAACACAAAGTGAAATATACCATTATAGCCAACTAGGGGTATATTTGCTTCTCTATCGCATGCAAGATACAGAGGAAATGGAAGAATTCAAACAGCTTTACTTATATCCTTTGCTTGTTCTTGAACGTAAGCAACAAGGTACGCTGCTAACAACGTTATCAACATATTTTGAATGTAACTGCAATGCAAAAGAAACGGCTGAACGATTGTATGTCCATTACAATACCGTTAACTACAGGTTAGAACGAATTAGTCATGAGCTTGGCTTTAAACTAGATAATCCAGAAATTAAATTATTATTACAATTAGCGATAAAAGTCTATCATCTTCATGGGTGAATAAAGAGAGTAATGAATGACTTCATGCAGTCAATTCGTTACTCTCTTTATTTAAATACCATAATGAGTAAATATAACTAAATATTAATTATTATATCGTTGAATGTAAATTATGACAGCCTTATAATGAACGATATGTAATGAATATCCAATAGTAAAGGGGGGGTCACATACATTGACAATTATATTGGTATTAATAGGAATTATTTGTCATTTGATTATCTATTATACATACCTAAATCAAGCCAAGTATCGGAAAGGCATGCTATTTGCAATATTGTTACCTGAGGGTGCTTTGTCTAATCCTGAGATTCAAATTATTCAGCAGCAATACAGCAGAAAAATAAAGATTAATAATCGATGGATGATCGTATCATATATCCCCCTTATTGCATTGCATTCATTAACAACATTTCAAGTTCTCTATTTTATAGGTTGGTTAATATTAATGATTTTCTGGTTAACGAAACCTTTCCGCCAAGCGTTAATTGCAACTATTGTACTAAAGCAAGAGCATGATTGGTACGTTAATGATAAACAAGAAGTTAGCGGTCTATTAGTCAATGATGATGGTGATGAGTATTGGAGGAACGGATTTACTTATGACAATGCTAATGATCGTCGTGTTCTCATTCCCAGAAGAGCGGGTATTGGAATAACCATTAATACTGCAACTCGAACAGGAAAAATAATAAAGAGGAGTACAATTTTTATTACATTGCTTTGTTGTATTCTTATTTCATTAATGATGATTCGAACTGAATTTAATTCTCCCAAATTACAAATTACCCAAGGTCAAACGATAGTTATTAAATATCCGATGTATTCTGATAATTTTCTTGTAGAGGATATTATAGGTGTATCAATAGTAGACAACTATCCTAAAGTCAAAAAAATTAGTGGCGTAGTAACATTAAATTCTTTACGAGGATATTTTCGTTCCAGTAAGCTCGGGGAAATTAGAATGTACATAACTAAAAGAAATCCTCCTTATATACAAATTCAGACGAAAAGCGGCTATATTTTTTATAATGATAAAGATCCAGAAAAGACGAATCAATGGTATAAAAAACTATTAGTATTACATAATCAAACGGTAAACATGATGAAATATAAATCAAATATTAAGTGATAGAATGGCGTTACATATGATAATATCTTAATTAGTATTAACTCTTTTATAATGTGAATTGGAGGTGTCAACATCGTGAGTGAAAATACGCGAGTTGATGGTTATTTTGGTGAATTTGGCGGTAGTTTTGTTCCTCCTGAATTACAAGAAGTAATGGATTATTTATCAGAGCAATTTTATCATTTTAAAGATGACCCAGACTTTAATGAAGAACTTCAATACTATTTGAAAGAATATGTAGGTCGTGAAAATCCTCTTACGTATGTAGATCGATTAACGAAAGAGTGGGGTGGCGCAAAAATTTATTTGAAGCGCGAAGATTTGAACCACACTGGAGCACATAAAATAAATAATGTCGTTGGACAAATTCTACTTGCAAAACGTATGGGAGCAAAGCGTGTTATTGCTGAAACTGGTGCAGGGCAACATGGTGTTGCTACAGCAACAGCGTGTGCGATGTTCGATATGGAATGTATTATCTATATGGGCGCAGAGGATACGCGTAGACAAGCACTAAATGTATTCCGTATGGAATTATTAGGAGCGACAGTAGTACCAGTAGAAGCGGGTCAAGGACGTTTGAAGGACGCCGTTGATGCTGCGTTAGGTGATCTTGTTGAGAATTATAAACATACATTTTACCTACTTGGTTCTGCAGTAGGACCACATCCATTCCCTACAATGGTGAAACATTTCCAATCTATTATTAGTGAGGAATCTAAGCGTCAAATTGTTGAAAAAGAAGGTCGCCTTCCTGATGCTGTTATCGCATGTGTAGGTGGAGGTTCTAATGCAATTGGAGCTTTTGCTCATTACATAGACGAGCCGTCTGTACGTCTTATTGGCGTGGAACCAGATCAAGCACCATCACTTACTGAAGGTGTACCAAGTATACTACATGGATTTAAATGTCTAGTGTTACTTGATGAAGAAGGCAATCCAAAACCAACATATTCTATTGCAGCGGGTCTTGATTATCCTGGAATTGGACCAGAGCATAGCCATCTGAAAGTAAGTGGTCGAGCTGAGTATGTAACCATTTCTAATGAAGAAGTGTTAGCAGCCTTCCAAGAGTTGTCCCGTACAGAAGGAATCATTCCTGCATTAGAAAGTGCACATGCTATAGCTTATGCAAAAAAACTTGCGCCAACGATGAGTCAAGATCAGATTATTATCGTGAACCTTTCTGGTCGTGGTGATAAAGATGTAGAGCAAGTTTTTCAAATGCTGAAATAATGTATCTATATAAAGAGAAAGACCCTACTACTAAGATAATCTTAGCGATAGGGTCTTTCTTTTTGTGACGGCTAATGATATTGATGTAACACTTCATCTTCTGTAAGAAAAGAAAATTACACAAGTAAGAACAAACTCAGCGTAGGCTAAGCAAATATTCCACTAATCGTAATGACCATTATTGCGTGGGCAATAATGGAATCCTTCCCTTGCTACATTTAGCGAGTTGAAAAGCTTTTATTCCTTGCACTTATTAAGTCCAACGGAACCACACCTCTCTTCACCGTCGATTATAATATGTGCACATTGATTCATTAATATACATGCTCAAGAAAAAAACTTCGTTGCGAAAGTAAATCTTCCTGTATTGCATCGATTAAAGTCCAGTTTTTAAACTACCAGTTCCAATGAGGGTTCAAAATGCGGGCTTTCAGAATCAAGAAGATGAAGTACTACTTGAGGGAGCAGGAACGCAAGTGTACATTATTAGTACACGCGTACCAGACTACCCAAGTTCACTTCATCTTCGATGTCGAATATGCTACAAAGCTAATCATCGTTATCAAAGTCTGCTTTTTGAACTACTTCTATAATAGGTGGTGTATATTAACATTGTCATGCTTACCTTGTATTTGCCTATAACATTTGTTATACTAAGCAGATGCGAGTACACACTCGCTCCTTGCTCTATTTATAGGGCCGTTAGTCCAAAGGGAGGTGAAATAAAATGCGCAAATATGAAGTGATGTACATCATTCGTCCGGATGTTGAGCAAGAAGCTGTTCAAGCTCTTGTTGAAAAGTTTAATGGAGTTATCTCCAACGGTGGTGAGGTTACAAAATCCGATGTTATCGGAAAGCGTCGCCTTGCGTATGAAATCAACAAACTTCGTGAAGGTCATTTCGTACTAGTACAATTTACAGCTACTGCTGAGATTGTAAACGAGCTTGATCGTGTAATGAAGATTGCGGATGAAGTTATCCGTTCGTTGATCGTAAGAGATGTAGCTTAAGAAGTCTCAAGGTTTCGATTGGGAGGAAAGTAATAATGTTGAACCGTGTGATATTGATCGGAAGATTAACGAAGGATCCAGAACTACGCTATACCCCAGCTGGTGTTGCTGTTACTCAATTTACGATTGCTGTTGATAGACCATTTTCTTCTAGTGGCGGAGAGCGTGAAGCGGATTTCATTCCAGTTGTAACGTGGCGCCAATTAGCTGAAACTTGCGCAAACTATTTGCGTAAAGGTCGCTTAACTGCAGTTGAAGGACGTATTCAAGTGCGGAATTACGAGAACAATGAGGGCAAGCGTGTGTATGTTACAGAAGTAATTGCAGACAATGTTCGCTTCTTGGAATCCAATCGTGAAGGTAGCCCTCGTGAAGAGAGCTATAGCAATAATAATGGTGGCGGATATAACGCAGATGGCGGAAGCCAAAGTAATCGTCCTGCTCAAGCCCCACGCAGTACCAATGTTGATCCATTCAAGGATGACGGACGCCCTATTGATATATCGGAAGACGACTTACCATTCTAATGCACTGACATGTTTTGAATTTATGTTAAAAGTCACTTTGACCCTTGCTGATGCAAGGGTCCTTTTTTTGTCTATTATAATTGGTAGCGTGATTAAAATTATGGTGTGTTAATAACATGTGGAAGAAACCTGAAGGATCGTAGAAGAGAGTTATCCACTTGTGAATAATGTATGTGCAAACAGGATATCCACTGTGGATAAACGAAAAGCGATGAAATTTGTTAACCTAATGATTTACTCATGACGTAATTTGTTAATGAAACCTGCTGCCGCTCAACTTGTTGCATATGTTCCACTTGAAAGTCGTGATGCTCAAAAAATGGTTTAGCTGTAATACTTGCTTCTGTATAGATGGAGTCCAGCTTTAATTGCTGGGCATCGTACTCTAAATGAGTTAGCAGTGTGCTAGCAATTCTTTGGCGTTGATAATCTTTATGTACATATAGGCGATCAAGATGTCCATCATCGCTCATATCAGAAAAACCTACGATTATGCCATCTTTTATCGCAACGTAGGTAATATGTTGTTGTAAACTTTGCTGCCAACTCTCAACTTTATTGGAACGCTCCTCTGGCGGGGCCCAAGCTTGTAGTTGTTTAGCTGAATAATGTGCCGCATTTATATGATGAACAGTATTGTAGAAGAGGTTAATTATTTCTTCTATTTGTGAAGCTTGATATCTTTGAATGTGCAACATAGATTGTTCTCCTTTCGGTGTAGCATGTTATGTACTCATTAATCATCATAATAAGAAGAAAATACCCTATCACAATGTAAGTAAAAGATGATTAATCTTTGTCAGCTACATCGATGATAGGGTATTTATATTTTATACTAGCAGTGCCTCTTCAATACTACTCCTGTTAATCTTTACGTTTCTTAGCTATCGCTACTGTACAACGAGAGACACAGATTAGTCGATTTTGTTCATCGGTAATCTTAATATCCCATACTGCGGAGCTACGACCTTTATGCAGTGGAGTTCCTACTGCTGTAACTATCCCTTGTCCGACACTGCGTAAATGGTTAGCGTTAATTTCCATGCCCATTGCAATTTCATTTTCTTGATCTATGCTAGCCCATGCACCGATACTTGCAACAGTTTCCGCAAGAACGACAGATGCCCCACCATGCAATAAGCCAAATGGTTGTTTAGTTTTTTCATTTACAGGCATTGTACATACTACTTTTTGAGCGGATAATTCTAACGTTTCAATTCCTAACGTTTCAATAATTGTTCCTTTAATATCCATCATATGGGTATTCCTCCGTACAAGACATGTAGATGATCATTCATTAGAATTGTTTCACAACATAGCCAAGCAATATACTGAACGTTAATAATAAGCCGAAAAATGTATTGAACTGAGCAGTTGATTTCATAGCAGGCATCATTTCAAAAGCAACCGTTTTACCTTGGAATTGTTTAATCGCTTGAATCGCTTTAGGTGCACTAGCGAATACAAGTATAGCCCAAGGTGTAACATGTCCTGTAAAGACAAGGACGACAATCCAAGCGAAAGCAATAATGAAAGAAGCAGCAAGTAACTTAATCGCATTGGGACGTCCTAACAAAATAGCAATAGTTTTACGTCCAAATTCTTTGTCACCATCAAGATCGCGAATATTGTTCGATAAATTGATCGCACCAATCAAGAAACCAACACTTATAGATACATAGAAATGAGACCATGAAAAAATGCCCGTTTGAATGTAATACGTAATCATAATAATAACTGGACCCATTAATAAGCCTGCAAATAGTTCACCAAATGGAGTAGAAGAAATAGGTAGCGGACCAGCTGTATAGAAATACCCAACAAGCATACATACTAAGCCAATTACTGCTATCCACCATGAGCTAGCCATACAAATATATATTCCGAGAAGGATGGAGATAAAGTAGAATAAAAAGGCAAGATTTCGTACGAATTTCGGTGCTACACCATCACGTACAATGGTTCCACCAATACCAACAGAGTCTTTTGTGTCTAGTCCGCGAACAAAATCGTAATATTCATTGAACATATTCGTTGCAGCTTGAATAAGAAGCGAAGCAACAAGCATCAACATAAACAATAACAAATTCATCTGATTATCAAAAAGTGCCATTGCAGTACCAGTGAATACAGGGACAAATGACGCTGTCAATGTATGAGGACGCATAAGCCGCCACCAAACATTTTCGGTGGTTGTGTGTAATTCTGTTTGCATCATACCGCATCCTTACTATTATAATATAAGTAACATAATAAAGTTCAATTCTAAGTGTAGGATAACTAGGTTAAAGTGTCAACGCTAGAAACTTGGTAGAAAGTTGACGATATTCTAGTAGGAGTGTATTCTTGAAACAGATAATTCGGTAAGGTAATGACAAGGGTGAATAACGTGATTTCTAATAATAAAATGTACATATTAATGAAAGAAGGCAAACGACAAGCCCGTCTTTCGGGAAATAATGTGTTGGTAAGCTCCGTATCCGAGATCAACAAGATGGATTTACCAGCCTTTTTTTCATACGATGAACACAAATATAAGGGAAATCGATTTTTATGGTCTGAACCAGGCAGAACGTTATCATTCGTTGGCTTAGGTAGTGTTCTTACATTAACTGCGAGCAATGCTACGACACGCTATGAAGAGATTAATGACGCTTGGACAGCAATTGCTACGGAAGCAATTATTGATCATAATATTTCAGGTTATGTAGGACCTATATTATTTGGCGGTTTTTCATTTGATCCTATTATTGAACGGACAGAGAAGTGGAGCGATTTCGCTCATACTAGCTTTGCTGTGCCTCAATTTATGGTTACGGAATATGAAGGTAAGACATGGCTTACGATTAACGCATGGATTTCACCGGATGATGATGAAGTTGAGCAAGAGACATTAAGTATTGATCTTGCGAAATACGCATATGAAGCGGCAGATAGAGAAGTGTTACAATCTATTATGAAGGAAGAAATAGCACCTTCTGATTGGATGAGTGCGGTAGGTAATGCTGCATCATCTATACGTAATGGAGAGTTAGAGAAAGTGGTACTAGCCAGAGCGATTACGTTAGAAGCGCAAGAACCGTTCCATGCGGTAGAAGTAGTTAGAAGTTTATTAACTGAACAAATTGATACTTACGTTTTTGCTATTGATAAGCAGTGTAGCTGTTTTGTTGGTGCAACTCCTGAACGATTAATTAAGCGTCAAGGAGATCAATTCCAGACGTTATCGTTAGCAGGATCTATTGCTCGTGGTGCAACGGTTTCCGAAGACGAACATCTCGGTAGCTTCTTGAGCCAAGATGTAAAAAACCTACATGAACATGAGTTAGCAGTCCATATGATAAAGGATGCAATGTTAGAGCTTTGTGAAGATGTTTCAGCACCGGATGCACCCATTATTCGCAAGCTGAAAGATATCCAGCATCTAGCTACGCCTATTTCTGGTCAAGCTAAGCCAAATGTTACATTACTTCAAGCTGTGGAAGCATTACATCCTACACCAGCGCTTGGTGGTATGCCAAGACAAGCTGCATTGGAGTCCATTCGTACTTTAGAACATATGGATCGAGGTTGGTACGCTGCCCCAATCGGATGGTTGAATACTCGATTGGAAGGCGAATTTGCTGCAGCGATCCGTTCAGCGTTACTGAAGGATAGTACAGCATATTTATTTGCTGGATGTGGTATTGTCGGTGATTCAGATCCGCTTAGTGAATATAATGAAACAGCATTGAAATTCAGACCGATGTTAGCAGCATTGCAAGCTATTGAGGTTGAAAATTAGACAACGTAGTGAAAAAAATTACTAATTCAGCTTTCTACCCAGTAGAAAGCTGAATTAGTAATATAAATGAGTTTTCAAGAAATTATGAAAAGTTTGTTAATGCTTTCGAAGTGACTTTTCATTCGCATTGTAGATATTCAAGAGGCCATGAAAAGTTGTAGGAGGGAAAGTGATGAGTTCAGACGGAGCAACATTATATCTAAGCGCATTTATTGATGAATTGGTAAGATCGGGCTTGAAGCATATCGTTGTCAGTCCTGGCTCGCGCTCAACACCTTTAGCGGTATTAGCAGCAGAACATCCAGAGCTTCAACTATGGATGAATATAGATGAACGTTCAGCGGCATTTTTCGCACTAGGCATTGCAAAGGCGAAACAAGAAGCTGTAGCACTATTATGCACATCAGGTACGGCTGCGGCTAATTACTTCCCTGCGATAACGGAAGCTAATTTGTCGCGCGTGCCATTAGTGGTGCTTACAGCAGATCGCCCGCATGAGCTACGTGACGTAGGAGCCCCGCAGACGATTAATCAAATTGGGCTGTACGGTGATCATGTGAAATGGTTCTCGGAGATGCCGATACCTGAACAAAGTGAGCTCATGTTAAAGCATGCTCGTATTTCTGCTGCACGTGCGGTGATGACAGCAAGTAGTATGCCCAGTGGCCCCGTCCACTTGAACTTCCCATTGCGTGAGCCATTGCTTCCTGATCTAGAGCATCCACAGTTATTTGGCGGAGGCAGAGATGATGATCGACCTTATACTGCAAATGTAGTAGGGACGATGGTAGCTTCTGTAGAACAAATGCAGATGCTAGCCAAGCAATTAAGCGAGGAAAACAAAGGGATTATTGTATGTGGTCCTCATGATGAGCCAGAGCTGTTAGAAGCAGTGACGGCGTTAGCTACGCTGCTTGGTTACCCTATTCTGGCTGATCCGCTATCTCAGCTAAGAAGTGGATCTCATGATCAAAGCTACGTATTAGATAGTTATGATTCATTTTTGAGAGATGAAATGGTGGCAACAACGCTTGAACCTTCAGTGATCATTCGTCTTGGAGCAATGCCAGTCTCAAAACCGTTACTACAATATATAAATCGTCATCAAAGTAGCAGAATGATTGTGGTCGATGAAGCGGGTTGGCGTGATCCAACACTGTTAGTATCAGATCGCTTCACTGTGCATCCTGTCTTATTCTGCGAGCAACTCAGCAAAGCTACAATACAGTTGGAACTGTCTGTAGAACGTCAGCATAGCAAGTGGACAGCGCAGTGGCTTAATGTAAATGAAGTAACAAGAGAGCTATTACAACAAGAAACTATCCGAGATCATGCTGGTCAACTATTCGAAGGTACAGTAGTTACGGAGCTACAAGCATTAATGAGTAAGGGTGGCACGTTGTTTGTAGGCAATTCAATGCCAATTCGTGATGTAGATAGTTTCTTCTGTAACAAAGAAGGAATGATTCGCATTATGGCTAATCGGGGAGCGAATGGAATCGATGGACTGGTATCTACTGCGATCGGCATTAGTGCAGTAAATGAGCAGACGGTATTGTTAATTGGAGATTTGTCCTTCTACCACGATATGAATGGATTGTTAGCTGCTAAGCTTCATCAACTCAATATAACGATTATCATCGTGAATAATGATGGTGGAGGTATTTTCTCTTTCCTACCACAAGCGAAGCTTGCTAATCATTTTGAAGTATTGTTCGGTACACCAACTGGGCTAGATTATGAGCATGCGATTAAGATGTACGGTGGTCAATTCCAGCGGATCCAAAGTTGGCAACAATTCCGTGAAGCTTTCCAGCAGGCTAAGCAACATGGTGGGTTACAAGTAATAGAAGTTCCAACGAATCGAGAACTTAATGTTGAACTTCATCGTCAAATCTGGCCGAGAATGTCAGCCAAGTTAGCGAAGCTGTTATCGTAAGTGCGTGTTCAAAAAGTGGGCTTTAAGAATCGAGAAGATGGAGCGCTTAATGGGATGAAATATGTGATTAATGGGGCAACATACTATGTAGAGCTTCATGGAGAAGGACAAGCATTATTGTTGCTACATGGTTTCTCAGGAAATCACGAGCAATGGACGCCTTTCATTGAAAGTTGGAGCGCAGAATATCAGGTCATTATCGTTGATCTATTAGGTCATGGTAAGAGTGATGTTCCGGCAGATCATAATCGCTACAATACAGAGCATACGGTTAATGACTTAGTGGAGTTGCTTGATCAATTACATATTGAATCAGCAATCGTGCTCGGATATTCTATGGGAGGCAGGATTGCCTTATCTATGGCGCAGATTGCTCCATCTAAAGTAAGTGGCTTAATTCTAGAAAGCACTTCTCCTGGACTTGCCACACTTGAAGAAAGAGGAACTAGAATAACTAGTGATGAGGCATTGGCTTCCAATATCGAACAACATGGCATTAATTGGTTTGCTCAGTATTGGTCAGAAATTCCTTTATTCGCTAGTCTGAAATTGTTACCACTACAAGAGCAAGTAGCTATTGACCAGCAGCGAAGAAGTAATACGCCGCAAGGTTTAGCAAATAGCTTACGGGGCATTGGTACAGGAGCTCAGCCCTCATGGTGGGATCATATGGTGCATATTACGAAGCCAACATTACTTATTGTCGGTGAATCAGATATGAAGTTTAGAAAGATTGCCGAATTGATGATGTTACGTATGAGTCACTCATATAAGCAATTAGAGATTGTTTCTGAAGCTGGTCACAATGTGCATATGGAACAACCTCATAAATTTGATACAATAGTAAAGAGATATTTATCTATGAGAAAAGGGATGGTGTAACAGATGTCAGTAGTACCTTGGGAAAATCACGGTAATTTTGAAGATATTTTGTATGAAACATATGACGGTATAGCTAAAATTACAATTAATCGTCCAGAAGTACGTAATGCATTCCGTCCAAAGACGGTAATGGAACTTATCAATGCATTTGCTATCGCACGTGATGATGCAAACATTGGGGTTATCGTTCTAACAGGCGCTGGCGACTTAGCATTCTGCTCAGGCGGTGACCAAAAGGTTCGTGGTCATGGTGGTTATGTTGGCGATGATCAAATTCCTCGTCTGAATGTACTTGATCTTCAACGTTTGATCCGTACTATTCCTAAGCCAGTAATTGCGATGGTAGCGGGATATGCTATTGGCGGTGGACATGTTCTACATATTGTATGTGACTTAACAATTGCTGCAGATAACGCACGCTTTGGTCAAACAGGTCCAATCGTTGGTAGCTTCGACGGTGGTTATGGTGCAGGTTATCTTGCTCGCATCGTTGGTCAGAAGAAAGCGAGAGAAATCTGGTATCTATGTCGTCAATACGATGCTCAAGAAGCATTGGATATGGGTCTAGTTAATACCGTTGTACCTCTTGCTGATCTTGAAGCGGAAACGGTAAAATGGTGCCAAGAGATTTTATCTAAATCTCCAATGGCTTTACGTTTCTTAAAAGCTGCGTTTAATGCAGACACAGATGGATTAGCAGGAATTCAACAGCTTGCAGGTGATGCAACGCTACTTTACTATACAACAGAAGAAGCAAAAGAAGGCCGTGACTCTTTCAAAGAAAAAAGAGAGCCAGACTTCAAACAGTTCCCACGTTTCCCATAAGTCGTATAAAAGGAGGGCAAAGCGATGCATATGCCTCATTGGCTTGATAAGCGAGCCTCTCTAACGCCTGATCGGATAGCGATTGAATATGGCAACGAGCAGATTACGTTTGCGCAATTGCGCGAAAAGTCTCTTCATACAGCCAGTAGAATAAGTTCATTACCAACAAAGCAAGGCTATCCTATAGCCTTGCTTTGTTATAATGATAGCTATACCGTCGAGCTTATCCATGCGGTTCATTATGTTGGTAGTATTCTGATGCCGCTTAACATTCGGCTTACGGCTCATGAACTACTCTATCAACTTCAAGATTCCAGATGTAACGTACTCATTTATGATCCGCAATTCCAGCATCTTATTGATGTGATAATTAATGAGTATAGCAGTATACTTTGTATATCGACAACGGACTTGCAACAGATGGATATGGTGACAGATTCAACTATGGTCACTTATATCGATCAAGAAGATATACATACGATAATGTACACGTCTGGTACAACGGGGTTTCCGAAAGGGGTCCTGCAAAGTTACAGTAATCATTGGAACTCAGCTGTAGGCTCGATGCTCAATCTGGGGCTTTCTGAAAAAGATAAATGGCTAGTATGTGTTCCTTTATTTCATATTAGTGGTTTATCAATCGTTATTCGTAGCGTAATCTACGGTATTCCCATGGTCATTCACGAAAAGTTCGATCCCGAAGCTGCAAATGCAGCTATTATCGATCAAGGTGTAACGTTAATGTCCGTTGTTAGTAATATGCTGACTCGGATGATTGAACAATTAGGTGTTGTTCGTTATCCTGAACATTTTAGATGTATGTTACTGGGCGGGGGCCCAGCGCCGCTTTCACTCTTAGAGCAATGTGTGACAAAGGAAATTCCGGTCTTTCAAACGTACGGGATGACAGAAACATGTTCACAGATCGTGACGCTACAGCCTGAGTATATGTTGACTAAGCTCGGTTCAGCAGGAAAGCCACTTTTCCAAGCAGAGTTAAAAATAATGATTGATGGTCATGAGGCACAAGCTAAGGAAGCTGGAGAAATCATTGTTCGTGGTCCGAATGTGACATCAGGCTATTTGAATGGTGTTGGTGGCGATAGCTTTGTAGATGGTTGGCTCTCTACTGGAGATGTTGGCTACGTGGATGAAGATGGTTTTCTCTATGTGCTCGATCGTCGCAAGGATATGTTTGTATCAGGTGGGGAGAATGTCTACCCAGCTGAGATCGAAGCAACACTTATTAGCCATCAAGCTGTAATCGAATCTGGTGTAACTAGTATGTCTCATGAGGTATGGGGGCAAGTGCCTATCGCATTTGTCGTACTCCATCACGGTACGAATTGTACCGAGGAAGTTTTACTTCAGTATTGCTCAGAACGATTGGCTAAGTATAAGTTACCTAAGGAAATACATGTAGTTAAACAATTACCGCGTAATGCTTCAAATAAATTACTTCGTCGTGAGTTATTACAATTGCTACCTTCCTAATAAGGAATATAACAATGGATGTAATTAATTTAACGCAATGATTAACACGAACACCTTTAAGGCAAAGCGCAAGTTGTGAACTTGTATTGCTCTAAAGGTGTTTGTTATATAAGGGTGAAATGAGGTTGCTTATGATAACGATTCAATCTATCGAGTTGTACCGGATAAGTATGGAATTGAAAGCTCCATTCGTTACAGCTAACGGTGCTTATGTTGATCGAGAGACAATACTTATTGAAGTAACTGATCGTGAAGGGAATTGTGGCTGGGGAGAATGCGTAGCTTTTGCTACGCCTTGGTATACCGAGGAAACGGTACAAGGATCGTGGCATATATTACAAAGTTTCCTCATTCCCACATTGCTTGGAGTTACATTAAAGCATCCGAATGAAATTCCAAACATCTTCTCTAACGTAAAACGCAATCAGATGGCAAAAGCAGGACTAGAGATGGCGATCTGGGATTTGTATAGTCAGTTGATCGGTCAACCGTTACATCAACTGATAGGTGGAGTAAAAGAAGAGCTAAAAGTTGGTGTAGCTATCGGGTTACAATCTTCTATGGACGAGTATTACCGTCTAATTGATCACTATAGCGCTGACGGTTATGAACGAATGAAGATTAAAATTAAGCCAGGAAACGATATTACGCTCGTTGAAGCTTTGCGGTCTCGTTATCCGAAACTGCCATTAATGGTAGACGCCAATTCTGCTTATGATCTGAATGATATTGCACATTTACAGCAACTCGATGACTATAATCTGATGATGATTGAGCAACCGCTCGCTGCTGATGATATTGTTGACCATGCTAAGTTACAGGCAAAGATGAACACACCTATTTGTCTCGATGAAAGCATTATTACATATGATGATGCTCGAAAAGCGATTGAGCTTGGTAGCTGCCAAGTTATTAATGTGAAATTAGGTCGTGTAGGCGGAATGACAGAGGCAATAAGAATACATGATCTGTGCAAGGAGCATGACATTGCGATTTGGTGTGGGGGAATGCTGGAGTCAGGCATCGGGCGCGCTCATAATATGGCGCTCGCCTCGTTGAGTCATTTCACAATACCAGGAGATATTTCGGCATCGGCACGTTACTGGCATAAAGATGTCATACTACCAGAAGTAAAGATTGAGCACGGGGGAGTATTACTACCTTCAGGAGCGGGAATTGGATTTGAAGTTAACAAGGAATATATCGAGCATCTAGCGCTAGAGAGATTGAAACTCAATCATTCACGATAAATGGATCATTTATAATATAAATACCATTATTTTTGTGAAAACAACGCTGAAAAATATTTGATTTTTAAAGTTTTATGAGTTATTCTATTGTAAGTGACTTTAACAGGGTACCCAGATGTACCTATCGAAAAATAGAGATAAAATTCAAAATTAAAACCGAGTCAGTTCGGACTATGTCAGTGATCTGAATTGCCATTAAAATTTGTAACAGAAGGGAAGGGTTCGAATGAGCTTCAGAAAAGAAGGCGGAGAAGATCGTGGCGAGCGTAAATTCGCTCGTAAAGGCGGCCGCAATAAACGTCGTAAAGTTTGTTTCTTCACTGTAAACAAAGTTACGCACATCGACTATAAAGATACTGATTTGCTTAAAAAGTTCATCAGCGAGCGTGGAAAAATTCTTCCTCGTCGTGTAACTGGTACAAGCGCGAAGTATCAACGTCTATTGACAATCGCTATTAAGCGTTCTCGTCAAATCGCATTACTACCATACACTACTGAATAGTAGGTTACGGATAAAGGGCTTCCCGACAAGGGAAGTCCTTTTTAGGTTTTAATCGCTTGTGATCACGATGATTATGCTGACGCAGCGTATTCGGCGGCGAAGATGCCATTCATCGCTTACTCCTGTGCTCACGTACACAAAACGTACGCTCCGCGCATCGCTTCACTAGCTTCATGTCATCTTCTTGGTGCTGACAAGCGATTAAGATATTTCTAGAAGTCTTACTATTATGGTGTCTTGCTTCGTAGTTGTTATACATCGCTGGTGTACTATATCGTACACACCGCTGGGTGAGTTGCTATCTTTATGAAATACATCACTGGTGTACATAAATGTACACATCGCTTGTAGCACTACTAGCTTTAAACTTTTATTGACAGCTTAATCTTGCGGATTTATAGTGAGTAGGTTGCTGTCGTGACGATTGAATATGGACAAGTTTAAGCTAGGCAACAAAGGGAGAGAATGAAATTGCTTAATACGTTAAGATCAACATGGTTTTTCAATGTTAGAGGAGATGTGCTTGCAGGGGTAACGGTCGCATTGGCGTTAATTCCTGAAGCTATCGCATTCTCAATCATTGCAGGTGTCGATCCTATGGTTGGAATACATGCTTCATTTTGTATTGCGGTACTCATTTCAATTTTTGGTGGACGACCGGGGATGATTTCTGCTGCAACAGGTGCGATGTCTATCCTCATGGTGACACTCGTAGCGCAGTATGGGATTGAATATTTATATGCTACAACAATTCTTACAGGATTAATTCAATACGCAATTGGTGCGTTAAAATTAGGCAAGTGGATTTCGTTCGTTCCGCAGTCTGTATTATCTGGATTTCTTAATTCGTTAGGTATTATGGTATTTATGAGCCAACTACAACATTTTGTAGATGCAACATGGGTTGTCTATACGATTGGAGCAGTTACATTGTTAATTGTATATGGACTGCCTTATATTACGAAAGCAATACCGTCTACTTTAGTGGCGATTGTTGTGATGACGATCGTGACGATTGTGATAGGTCTTGATGTGAAAACGGTTGGAGATATGGGAATTATTAATAGTAGCTTGCCGTTATTCCACTGGCCTAATGTCCCTATTTCATGGGAAACGTTAAAAATTATTGCTCCTGTAGCTGTAACAATGGCTATTGTCGGATTACTTGAATCACTGATAACAGCAACGGTTCTCGATGAGCAGACGAAGACGAAAAGTGATAAGAATAAGGAAGTTCGTGGTCAAGGCATTGCGAATACGATTACAGGTATGTTTGGCGGTATGGCTGGTTGTGCAATGATTGGACAATCATTAATTAATGTTCGTTCAGGTGGAAGAGGTAGACTATCTACGATGGTTGCAGGTGGAGTATTACTTTTATTAATCGTTGTGTTACGCGATGTGGTAGTGAAAATTCCTATGCCCGCGCTAGCAGGGGTGATGATTATGGTTGCGATTAGCACATTTGAATGGCAATCAATAAAAAATATCCCGAAAGCACCAATCGCTGATACGATGACGATGATTGTAACAGTTGTTGTTATATTAATTACTCATAACCTTGCTCAAGGGGTTTTAGTAGGGGTATTGCTCAGTGCTGTTATTTTTGCAATTCAATCGAGCAGGCTTCATATTATTACAGAAAAAGATGATCATCGTAAAATAATTACTTATTATATAAACGGTCCGTTGTTCTTTGCAACATCTACGATGTTTGATCAGTCCATTGAAGCTGTTGAGGGATATGATCGGGTTGTTATTGATGGAAGTCAGTCTAAAGTATGGGATCAATCAGCTATTTTGTCGCTAGCTAAAGTGGTCAATCGTTTACGAGAAAGTGGAAATGAGGTTGAGCTCATCCTTTTTGATAAAGATAGTTCACTGCTCGTCAAAAAATCAGGCATGACTGAAACATTAGGCGCATAATATAAAAGGCTTATGCCATTATGATCTCGGGGAAAGAGATGATGATGACATAAGCCTTATTTGTTAACCGATTAAAATATTATCCTCTGGATAGCCAAGACGAGATTGTTGTTTACGTCTCGCAAGTGCGTATGCTAGTGTTAATGGTCCAAGTCGACCAATGAACATCGTGAAGCAAATAATAATTTTACCAGGTGTCGAAAGATCTTTCGTTAGACCCATTGATAAGCCAGTCGTACTGAATGCAGATGTGGCTTCGAATAATACTTCTAAGAAATGATCTGAAAGCATGTCTTCAGTAATGGTCAACACTAGTGCGATAAATAGTACACATGCTAGTGAACTCATTACTACCGCTAGCGCACGCATCACCGTTTCTTGCGGGATTCTGCGTTTAAAGGCATGAACTTGTCCGCCACCTCTAAATGTTGTAATGGTAGCTAGTATGAGTACGACAACGGTATTAATTTTCACACCACCACCTGTACCACCTGAAGCAGCACCAATGAACATATAGATAATGATTAGAAATTGTGATGCCGTAAGCATATGAGTGATTTCAAGCGTATTAAAACCTACACTTCGCGGAATTAGACTTTGAAATAATGACGCTTGAATTCGTTCTCCCAAGTTCAACGTACCATATGTATCGGCATTCATCGATTCAAGTAGAAAAAGAATCGAAAAGCCAATGACGGTAATAATGAGCGAAGACGAGAGAACGATTTTAGTATGCAAAGAGAACTTACGCCATTTACGCTTTTGGAATAGTTCAACAATAACGATATAACCTAATCCTCCAGCTACAAATAACGTAATAATGACGAAGTTGACGACGGGATCACCAACATAGGCTACTAATCCTTCTGGCCAAAGCGCAAATCCTGCATTGTTGAAAGCAGATACTGAGTGGAATAAAGCGTAGAAAAACGCAGTTTTCCAACCCATAGAAGATTCCCAATGAAACGTCAGGATAAGCGTTGCAATCGACTCAAAAGCAAACACGATAATAAATATGTAAATACTTAATCGAACTAGTCCTTGTGAAGTTGATGCTTGCGTTGTATGTTGAATGAGGAGACGTTCTTTCAAACCAATACGTTTACCCATAATGATCGCAATAATAACGCTGATCGTCATGAATCCAAGTCCCCCGATTTGAATCAACAACATAATGATGCTTTGTCCAGCGATAGAAAAGTCATTGCCAGCATCAAGTACGCTAAGACCATTCACGCAAACGGCGGAAACAGCGGTAAAGAAGGCATTAACGAAACCAATAGAATGTCCATTATGCGATGCAACAGGCATCATCAATAATAAAGTACCGATAGTTATCAATATTAAGAAAATAACTACGATAAATTGAGGTGGACTAAGTTGATACCGAAGTTTTCTTATTTTACTGGCAAGTTTACTCTGTTTATTTTGAGATTTAGGATTAGCGTTTTCGATCATAGTGCGTCTCCAACTGTCTAATTTGCTCCAAAGAACCAATAAGTAGCAACGCATTACCAGTTTCAATGGTATCTTCTGCACTTGGAGCAACATTCATTTTTTTATCTGTTTTTATCGCAAGAATAGTACAGCCAAAACGAGCACGAATATTAAGTTTTTGTAATGATAAACCAGACATAGCAGATGGAGCTAACATTTCGACAATATTATATTCATCAGAAAGCTCAATATAATCAATGATGCTGCTCGAGCTAAGTTGATTAGCGAGCCTCATTGCCATATCTCGTTCTGGATAGATGATTTTGTCGGCACCAATTTTACGCAATACATTACCATGCATCTCATCACGAGCCTTTGCGATAACAATAGGTATTTTCATCTCTTTAAGTAATAAAGTAGTAAGGATACTTGATTGTAGATCATCACCGATAGCAACTACCGCATGAGTAAAATTACTCGCTCCTAATTCTTTCAACACCGCTTCATCTGTACAGTCAGCTTGAATAGCATGTGTCGCATGTGGAGCCACATCTTGTACTAACTCAGCGTCTCTATCTACGGCTAATACCTCGTGTCCATTAGCAACCAACGTACGGGTTAGACTACTACCGAAACGGCCTAGACCTACGATAAGAAATTGTTTTTTCATAAACATATCACTTCCTATTTATTAGAACTAAGATGAATCATAGTCCATCTACTGAAGAAAATGCAATAAAATTCTAGCATAAATATTATTATGAGAATTATTTAAGTTCAATTTTTGTAAGAGATGCGTAATTTGCCGAATGAAGACGGAGATGTAGATCAATACTACTACATATAATTTATGATATAATGATGTTTAGAGCAACTTACAAACACTGATTCTACGTCTTGAGGTGAAAAGTTTGAAAACAGGTATAAAACCGTTACTATGGAGCTTATTAGCTCTCGCAATGGCATTGTTCATCGTAGTACCGGGTCTAAATGTACTAGCACTTTTGTTTAGCTTGGTTCCATATACACTTCTTTATACACAAGTGGACAGAAAGTCCTTTGCTGTACATGTTATCGTAATTATGGTAGTTGGATGTGTAATTATAGATCCATTTGTATTTCTAAGTACAAGTTTATTAGCTTTAATTCCAAGTATTTATATGGGGCATTTATATAAGAAGGGTACACCTTCAACAAAGATTGTCCCAAAAATGACAGGTATAATGTTAGTACTTCTCATGTTGGAACTATTGATCATTGAAAATGTACTAGGAATTTCCTTGTTAAGTGATCTTCGTAAAACATTAATCGAATCGATGAATGACGCGGCTTCAAGAGCAACGTTACTGATTACTTGGAACAATGAAATCGCAGAGAATTTTGTGAAATTGTTTCTAGACATGATTCCGTTCATACTTCTGCTTATCGCACTGGGTATTGTAGTCTGCTCCCATTTTGTTGCGCGTAAATTAGCAGCAATGGAAGGTGTTGTTGTACAGCCATTCCCAGCAGCTAAAGATTGGCGCTTACCACGTTCCATATTATTTATCTACCTACTTGTCTATATTATTCAGATGATGGTAGATCCGTTGGATACTTCGTTTCTAGCGGTAGCACTTGCAAATCTTGTGCCAGCGTTAAGTTTCTTATTCTCTATTCAAGCGGTTGGTTTTTTCTACTATCTCGCACATAATCGAAATTGGCCAAAAATCATTCCGATTTTAATAGCAATTCCTATCCTCGTATTACCTTTTTTCAGTATTATCGGGATATTGGACGCGGCTTTTCCACTTAGAAAGTACTTTTCTAAGCAAACATAGGCACGGGAGCGATTATGTATATGCCGAATTTTTTAACGAGACGTTGGCACGGTCTTCATAGTATTATTTCCATCGTTATTATGCTGTTATTATCAGTCATGCTAACTTTCTTTTCGTGGATAGCAGGAGCAATTGGACTACTGTTATCTATAGGTGTAGCTGTCTATATGTATATTGCTGAGCGTGCATTTCGCCACGAATTTAAAGCGTATATTCAGACGCTATCCTATCGCCTGAAGAAGGGCGGAACGGATGTTATTCAAGAGTTACCTTTTGGTATTATTATTTATAATGAAGACAACATCGTAGAGTGGAATAATCCTTATATTAATCAAATTATGCAAGAACAATCATTAGTTGGTGAATCGTTAACGAAGTTATTCCCTTCTCTTTCACAATCTCTTTCTCAACTGAAAGAGCGTGAAGGGAAAATTGAGATTATGTTGCATCAACATATGTACCGGCTCACCTTCCGTGAGAAGGATCGGATTGTCTACGTCGTAGACATTACGGAAACATGGGCACTACATAAAAAGTATGATGAGGAACGATTATCTCTAGGTGTTGTCATGATTGATAATTTGGAAGAGGTAACCCAAGGGCTTGATGATAATCAGCGTTCAGTATTACTTTCTAAAGTGACTGGCGTAATAACGGATTGGGCACAAAAATTTGAAGTGTATTTAAAACGATTAACTTCAGATCGATTTCTTCTTATTACCGATCAAAAGACACTACGCATACTTGAACAAACACGGTTTGATATTCTTGATGATGTACGTGAAATGACAAGTGATCAGAAAATACCAATGACCCTTAGTATTGGGTTTGCAGCGGGTGCTGATCATATTCTCGAGCTAGGTCAATGGGCACATCGAAGTCTGGATATTGCATTAGGTCGTGGTGGCGACCAAGTAACTGTTAAGTTTGGCACACGACAAACGTTCTATGGTGGTAAAACCAATGCAGTAGAAAAACGTACAAGAGTAAGAGCACGTGTTGTGGCACATACATTGCGCGATCTTATTAAGGAAAGTTACAATGTTGTCATTATGGGACATCGTATACCTGATATGGATGCGATCGGTGCAGCGGTTGGAATATTGAAAGCTGCCCGTATGCTTGGCAAAGAATCATACATTGTATTAGAAGGTAATAATCCATCTATCGATCGTATGATGGAGCTTTTGCGTGAGGATGAGAAAATCGCAAAGCGCTTCATTACACCTGAGCAGGCGATCGCTTTAATGACACCGGCAACGTTAGCTATTGTCGTAGATACGCATAAAGCATCGATGGTCGCTGAACCGAAGCTTCTAACGATGACAGAGCGGTTAGCAGTTATCGATCATCATCGACGTAGTGAGGAGTTTCTCAGTCATGCTACATTGATGTACTTAGAGCCATACGCATCGTCAACATGTGAATTGGTTACTGAACTGCTACAATATATTCACGATCGAATTTCGCTTGATGTGCGCGAAGCAACTTCGTTATTAGCTGGTATTACGATTGATACGAAAAGCTTTTCGTTAAGAACGGGTGCCAGAACATTTGAAGCGGCATCGTTTCTACGTCGAAATGGCGCAGATTCATCGATGATCCAGCGAATGCTACAAGAAGATTTGAATGGATATATTAATAAATCTGATATTATTAAGCATGCTACGATCATTTACGAACATATTGCGCTAGCTGTTGTAGAAAAAGGTCATGTAAAATCGCAATTATTAATTGCTCAATCAGCAGATACTTTGCTGAATATGTCTAATATTTATGCTTCATTCGTCGTTTCTGAACGACCTGATGGTTTAATAGCAGTAAGTGCCCGTTCATTTGGACAAATCAATGTACAGGTTGTTATGGAGCGTATGGGTGGCGGTGGACATCTAACTAATGCCGCTGCACAGCTAGAAGGTACTGTTGATGAAGTGGCAGCTAAGTTAAAAACAGTACTCAAACAAATTGAGGATGAAGAGGGGTTATTCGAATGAAAGTAATTTTTCTACAAGATGTTAAAGGTCAAGGTAAAAAAGGTGAAGTTAAAGATGTTTCTGAAGGATATGTACGTAATTTTCTATTGCCTAAAAATTTAGTTAAAATTGCTTCAGCAGGTAATGTGAAAACATTAGATATGCAACATGCATCTGAACTAAAGCGTAAAGAGCAAGAGAAACAAGATGCGATCGCTTTAGGTAAAAAAATTGAAGAATTAACGATTCAAGTAAAAGCTAAAGCTGGTGAAGGTGGCAAATTGTTCGGCGCAATTACAACAAAACAAATTGCTGATGCAATCGCAGCACTTGGCATTAAATTGGATAAACGTAAAATGGAATTAGATGAGCCGATTCGTTCTCTTGGCGTAACTCAAGTACCTGTTAAGTTACATGCAGATGTTAAAGCAACGATGAAAGTACAAATCGTAGAAGAATAATAAGGATGCTCAAAATGTCCGATTGTGATCACGCGGATAAGCTAACGTAGCATATTCGGCGGCGAAAATGGCATTCATCGGAAGCCTACAGTGCTCATGTACCAATACCGTACATTCCGCGCTTCGTTTCCTAACTTCATGTCATTTTCTTGGCGGGAGACAAGCGAACATTTTGAGCTTATATTGAAATAGGATACTCATAAAGTCCGCTTTTTGAACTACCTCTTAAAATGAAGGTTCAAAAAGTGGGATTTCAGAACCAAGAAGATGAGGCGCTACTTGAGGAAGGAGGAAACGCAAGTGTACGTAATTGGTACACGCGTACCTGCAATGTTTCTGCAAGAAACATACCTCGTAAGCTTATGCTAGACCTTCCAAGTTCGCTCCATATTCGATGCCGAATAAACTACGTAGCATAGTCAACGTTATCAAAGTCCGCTTTTTGAACTACCTCTAAGAAGAAAGGAAATGGGCAGATGAATTCAGAACCATTATTTGACCGCGTACCTCCGCAAAATATGGAGGCAGAACAGGCTGTTATTGGAGCGGCATTATTACAAGCAGAAGCTTTAATTACAGCGCTGGAACGCGTAAAGAGTGAAGATTTCTATAGTAGCGCCCATCAACTGATCTTTGAAGCTATGATTGAGCTTGGCGAGAACAATCAGCCGATTGACCTCGTGACGTTAACAGCACAATTGCAGGACAAAGGTATGTTAGAAGAAGTGGGCGGCGTAAGTTATCTTGCCAAACTTGCCAATTCGGTACCTACAGCGGCAAACGTAGAATATTATGCACAAATCGTTGAAGAAAAGTCGATGTTACGTCGCTTAATTCGTACTGCAACGAACATCGTTTCTGATGGCTATGCCAATGCTGAAGATATAACAAGTATGCTTAGTGATGCAGAGAAAAAGATTCTTGAGATTTCGAATCGTCGCTCAAGTAGCGGATTTATTTCTATACGCGATGTGTTGATGGAAGTTTTCGAGAAGGTAGAATTCCTTTACGCTAACCGCGGGGGAACTTCAGGTATTCCATCTGGTTTCGTTGATCTTGATCGGATGACAGCAGGATTCCAGCGTAGTGACTTAATTATCGTAGCAGCACGTCCTTCCGTTGGTAAAACAGCATTTGCCTTAAATATTGCGCAAAATGTTGGCGTGCGTGCCAAAGAGACCGTCGCTATATTCAGTCTGGAGATGTCAGCTGCACAGCTTGTCCAACGTATGATCTGTGCGGAAGCTAATGTCGATGCAACTCGTATGCGTACAGGTAATTTGGAACCCGATGATTGGGAGAAGCTTACTATGGCTATTGGAGCATTATCCGAAGCAGAAATTTTTATCGATGATACTCCTGGTATTACAGTTGCAGATATACGCGCAAAATGCCGTCGTTTGAAGAAGGAAAAGGGACTTGGTATGATTCTGATTGACTACTTGCAACTAATATCAGGTCGCGGAAAAGCTGGAGAAAACCGTCAACAGGAAGTATCTGAAATTTCTCGTACGTTGAAACAAATCGCACGTGAACTTGAAGTACCTGTTATTGCACTATCGCAGCTTAGTCGTGGTGTTGAGCAACGTCAAGACAAACGTCCAATGATGTCGGATCTTCGTGAATCGGGTTCTATTGAGCAAGATGCGGATATCGTCTCTTTCTTATATCGTGATGATTACTACGATAAAGAGTCTGAGAAGAAAAATATTATCGAGATTATCATCGCCAAACAACGTAACGGACCCGTTGGGACAGTTGAACTCGTATTCCTCAAAAACTTCAATAAATTCGTGAACTTAGATAGAAATCATCAGGATCCATCACAAGCTTCATAATATCCGAACGATTATATGTACAACCATATAATCGTTCGTTTTTTGTTTGACTTTTGCTAGTTGGATTGGTAAAATATTAATGCTGTCCTTTGACGGTATCTTTTAAAGTGACAAAAATTATCGATGTGGATACATCGAGTGGAGGTATGGCTATGTCAACAGTAGTTGTTGTTGGTACGCAATGGGGAGATGAAGGGAAAGGTAAAATTACCGATTTTCTTGCGGAAGGTGCGGACGTAGTAGCGCGTTACCAAGGTGGTAACAATGCTGGCCACACGATCCTTATTGATAATAAAAAATATAAGCTGACAATGATACCTTCTGGTATCTTTAATGCCAATAAAACATGTGTAATCGGAAATGGTATGGTAATTAATCCTGAAGCATTAATTACTGAAATTAATTATATTCACGACAATGGCTTCTCTACAGAGAATCTTGTTATTAGTGATCGTGCACACGTTATTATGCCTTACCATCTTATTCTTGATGGTCTTGAAGAAGATCGTAAAGGTGATAATAAAATCGGTACGACTCGTAAAGGAATCGGCCCTTGTTATATGGATAAAGCTTCTCGTAGCGGTATTCGTATTGCTGACCTTATGGATGCAGAAGAATTCTCTGCTCGTGTACGTGCGATCGTCATTGAGAAAAATCAAGTGATTGAGCAAGTATATGGTTCAACAAAAGTTGATGCAGAACAAATTATTAAAGAGTATCTTGAATATGCAGAAGTACTTCGTCCTTACGTGACTGATACGTCTGTTATCTTAAATGATGCTATTGATGCAGATAAAAAAGTACTATTTGAAGGTGCGCAAGGCGTTATGCTTGACATCGATCAAGGAACTTATCCGTATGTTACTTCTTCAAACCCATCTGCTGGTGGTGTGTGTATCGGTTCTGGCGTAGGTCCATCTCGCATTCAACAAGTTATCGGTGTTGCAAAAGCATACACAACTCGTGTTGGTGACGGTCCGTTCCCTACGGAGCAAGATAATGAAATTGGTCAATTGATCCGTGATAGAGGTCATGAGTACGGAACAGTTACTGGCCGTCCTCGTCGTGTAGGTTGGTTCGATACGGTTGTTATTCGTCATGCTCGTCGTGTAAGTGGTATTACAGGTCTTTCTCTAAACTCTTTAGACGTACTCTCTGGTCTTGATACTGTTAAGATCTGTACGGGTTACAAATATCGCGGAGAAATCATTCATCACTACCCTGCAAGCTTGAAAGCTGTAAGTGAATGTGAAGCGGTATATGAAGAGTTACCAGGTTGGTCTGAAGATATTACTAACGTAAAACGTCTTGAAGATCTTCCAGCTAATACGTTAGCTTATGTTAATCGTGTTGCTGAACTTACAGGAATTCCAATTGCGATCTTCTCTGTGGGTCGTAATAGAGAGCAAACGAACCAAGTACTACCAATCTACTAAGAGTGATCCGCTTGTGATCACGATGAGTAAGCTAACGAAGGTTATTCGACTTCGAATATGTCATTCATCGCTCGCTCCAGTGCTCATGTACCAATAACGTACATTCCGCGCTTCGCTTCACTAGCTTCATGTCATCTTCTCGGTGCTGACAAGCGGATCCTCGAGGATGCCCTCTTTGTGAGTATGCCTAGATGAGGCTGCTAGAAAGTTCGGTGAGGGTACTTGTGATCACTTCGTGATACTCACAAGTTTACTGATGAAAATATAGATTAAAGACTCAATTGTGAGCGATTCTCGCTCATAATTGAGTCTTTTTTTGTTCTCGGATTTATACCGCTATTGTTTATTACAATAAATCGGAGCCCAACGGCGATTGGATAGCGATTGGAACAAGGATTGTTCTCGTAGCGCAACCCACAGCCCTTGAATCATCCTTGCTAGGCAACTTAAAGTCTATATGACTTCATGAACTGTGAGAGAAAATTTATACAAATTTAGGAAATAACTATTTTCTAAGAGAATGAGTCCTACCCTTTCTGTCCATAATGATAGAGACTATGAAGAGTGGTAGGAGTGAGTGATATGGTATTGAAGGTTTTAATGTGGGTGGGTAAAGCAATTTCGGTAGTATTAATTGTGTGTATGCTATCCATATGGACGACGGGTTATATTATAACTAGTTATGTAGAATCTATTTTGAAGCAATACGAGATTCCTATAGAAATTCCTCCGATGGCTATGTCCGGTGTGTGGGGCGTGCTGTGGGGAAGTGAAGTAGATACATTAAGCAAAGACAAAGAAGTTGTAGTAGACACTCCGCAGCCCACAGAGCAACCAGACACAAATAAGGAACAAATACCGAGTGATCTTAATACTGAACCTGACGATGAAGCTCAAGAGGTATTAGCGCCTATTGAAGTTGATGATACGGAAGTAGCGATGACTCCAGAGGAGATTGCAGCTGCCAAAGATACCGTTTCAGTGGAAGATAAAGATAGAATGCTAGAGCTGTTAATGACGAAATTACCAGCAGATTCTTGGCAAACATTCTCAACATATCTAGAAGATGGATTAACTGATCAAGAGTTAATTGACATCCAACAAATTATGGCGCAGCACTTAAACGATGCGGAATATGAAGAGTTAATGATAATTCTTAAGAAATATTAATGTACCTAAAAACCCCCAAAGGTTGCTCGATTTGTTAACCCTATGTTAAAGTTAAAGGCGGATGATCCTATCAGGAGCGTTTGTCTTTTTTTCTGTGAGGATACTTTAATAATAGCAAAAGTGCTAAAAGGAGAATATCATGGCCGGATTCGGGGACATGAGTCGTATGAAAGAATCAGTTACGAAATTAGTAGACAAGCTAGTGAGTAAGATTCGACCAGTAGACTCTAAAGCAGTAAACGCTGAACCAGATATACAGACCGATGCAGTGATACCAACAACACCACTTTGGCGTAAAAAAACCACCCTTCTTATAGGTGGAGCCATCATACTACTAACAACTGCGGGCGTTATAGGCGTTCAACAATATAATGAATACAGAGCTAATAATACTTTTGAAATTTTTCATGTTTATCAAAATGGAACGATAATAGGTTCAGTAGATTCTAAAGATTTAGTAGAAAAATTAATTGCAGATGAACAATTAGAATTAGCGAATAATAATCCAGGAATTAATATGGTACTAGAAACAGGCGAGCTTACATATGAAAGTGAAACAGCTTTTAAATTGTATGCAGAAACTGATGCAACACTTAGTGCACTTGAACAATCATTTACATCACATGCTGTTGGTGTAGCTGTTGTAGTTGACGGAAAGACATTAGGTATCGTCAAGGATGAAGCAGCAGCAGTAAATATTTTAAGTAGATTACAAAGCGAATACGCTCCTTCACTAGCTAGTGCGGCGTCAACGACTAGAACAATTGAATCGTTATCTTTTAATGCTAATGATGCAAAAAAAGACGAGACAGCGAAAGAAGATTCTGATGAACCTTCGACAGTCGTTACTGAAATTGGCTTTGTTGAAGCGGTTGATGTCGAGAATGTAAATACAGATCCAGCCAAAATATTAGATGAAGAAGCTTTATATTCTACTATTGTTGATGGTAGCACGAAGCCAACGAAATATATTGTGCAAAAGGGCGACTGTGTGGGATGTATTGCTTTTAAATTTGGAATCTCAGAACAAGTAATTTATGAGAATAACCCATCTATTGTAGGTGACAAAATCACTGCAGGCGATGAGCTAGACTTAACGGTTCGTATGCCGGAGATTACAGTGAAATCTACTGAAGAAACGGTAGAGATTGAAGAAATTGCTATTCCTATTCAATATGTAAAGAATGATGAAATCCGTGAAGGCGAAACGAAAACGATTCAAACCGGATCAGTAGGTTCGCAAAAGTTAACGTATAGTATTTACAAAGAGAATGGATATATTCTTACAGAAGAATTAATATCTAAGGAAGTTATTGTCGAAGCAGTTCCTACTATTATTGAAAAAGGAACAATGGTTATTGCAGGTATAGGTTCTGGTCAATTTGCATATCCAGTATCTAATTCTCGCCTTTCTAGTAAATATGGTTCACGATGGGGTAGAACCCATAAAGGAATCGATCTTACAGGCGATAAGAACATAAAAGCTGCTGATGCAGGTATCGTTGAATTTGTAGGAACGAAGAACGGTTACGGAAACACAATAATTATCGATCATCAGAATGGCTACAAAACATTGTACGGTCATCTTAAATCTATTGGTGTAAGCAAAGGCGATAAGTTAAGTCAAGGCGATAGTATCGGTGTTATGGGTAACACTGGTCGCTCGACAGGCGTACATCTTCACTTCGAAATTTTGAAAAATGGTAGCAATGTTAATCCACTAAGCTATTTATAATCTCATATATATTAGAGGGCGAGCATAAAAGTAGTGATACTTTTGTACTCGCCTTTTTCATATGTTTTTAGCTTCCAAAATTTATTATGGAACAGTATTGCAATGATGGGGTACAAGCGGTAATGCTATGGTAAAATAGTACTTATATGAAGGATAAATAAGGCGGTGATTGCGCATGTACGGAAAAATATTAGTGGTAGACGATGAGCAGCCGATAGCAGATATTTTGAAATTCAGTTTAGAAAAAGAAGGATATGAAGTGATTTGCGCTTTCGATGGTGAAGAAGCGATCCGTCTTGCTTTTGAAGAGCAACCAGATCTTATGCTACTTGATCTTATGCTTCCTATTAAGGATGGAATGGATGTATGTCGCGAAGTAAGAGCAAAGCTACATATGCCGATTATTATGCTAACCGCTAAGGATACAGAAATTGATAAAGTATTAGGATTAGAGCTAGGTGCAGATGATTACGTAACGAAGCCATTTAGTACTCGTGAATTACTTGCACGAGTTAAAGCACATTTGCGTAGACAGAAGAAGTCAACGTTGCTTGCACAGGAGTTATTAGCTGAAGACGGTCAAGATCAAGATAATTTTGAACAACAAGGGTTTAGTCTGTTTAATTTATTTATCGATACAGATATGTATGCACTATATAAAGATGGAGAGGCTATTGAGCTAACACATCGAGAATTTGAACTTGTTCATTATTTGGCAAAACATTGTGGAAAAGTTATGACCCGCGAACATTTATTGCAGGCAGTATGGGGATTTGAATATTTCGGAGATGTACGAACAGTCGATGTTACGATTCGTCGTTTGCGTGAAAAAATCGAAAATGATCCAAGTCGCCCAGAATATATTTTGACTCGTCGTGGACTTGGGTATATGATGCGCAATCCGAAATTCGGGAGTATATAATGAAACTGAGACAATATTTCCAAACGATACAAGTAAAGCTCGTTATTATTTATTTGTTACTTATTCTAGTAGCGATGCAATTGATTGGTGTGTACTTTATAAGTACAGTAAAAGCATCCCTAGTGAATAACTTTACGAATAATTTAAAGGAACAAGCGGATATTCTTGCTAAGTTTGCGGCACCGAGTTTATCGCCTACTATCGATAATGATGCAGATCCTTCGGATAATACAACGGAGGATTTGAATCTTGTTGTACGTAATTTGTTCAGTATTAGCGGAGCAGAAGTGCAGGTGCTTGATGCGAATGGTAAAATAGTCGCGACTTCTCTGCAACTTCATCAATCGTACATCGGGCAGAAAAACAAGTCGTTAGCAGTAAGTCGCGCATTGCAAAATATATCTGATAATGAAGAAGAATATATTGAGGAAGATGGCTCACGTAAGAAGATGATTGCGGTGCCTGTGACTCATAATGATAAAATCGTCGGGGCTGTGCATATTGTTGCATCAATGACGGAAGTATATGACACAATGAATCGAGTGAACCAAATATTTTTCTCAGGCACAATCATTGCACTTGGTTTGACGGGTGTGCTAGGAGTTGTGCTTGCTCATACGATTACACATCCAATACAAGGATTAACTCGTCAAGCTGAGCTAGTAGCCGAAGGACATTTCGATATGAAAGCTCCAGTGTTAGGTAATGATGAGATTGGTCGACTAAGTATGGCTTTTAATGAGATGACCATTCGCTTAAAGGAAGCACTTTCTGTCAATGAGGAAGAGAATGAGAAGCTGATCTCCGTTCTTTCCAATATGAGTGATGGCGTATTAGCAGTTGATGAGAATAATCAAGTTATCGTCTGGAATAAGCGTGCACTTGAACTACTAGAGTTCGGTACATTGCAAGATAAAATATTGCCAGAAGTATTAGAACTGAATGAGGAACAAGTAGAATTTTTACAACAAGGGCGTACGCAAATTTTTATCATTAGGCGCGATAGTCCAGATTATGATACCTCTTCGGAAGAAGATAGCATTCTGAAAGTCACATTATCTCCGATTCATCGTCGTGACCGAGGCATTACTGGTGCGATTGCCGTAATACAAGATGTTACCGATCAAGAGAAACTTGAAATATCTCGTCGTCAATTTGTAGCTAACGTATCTCATGAGTTACGGACTCCGCTGACTACGATTAAAAGCTATGCCGAAGCGCTCAATGATGGAGCATTAGAGGAACGTGAATTATCGGAACGTTTTGTTGGTGTTATTAGTAATGAGACAGAGCGAATGATACGTCTAGTTAGTGATCTATTGCATTTATCGAGACTAGATTCAAATCAAGCGCCGCTTCGTCGCCAACAGACTAATATTCAAGATATGCTAGATGAAGTAGCAGATCGCTTCTCGTTCCAGTTACGCCAGAAACGAATTAAAGCAACCGTTAAAGTAGGGAAAGGGATTCGTAATCTATGGCTTGATCGAGATCAAATCGATCAAGTGTTAGATAATCTAGTATCCAATGCGGTAAAATATACGTTAGATGGCGGAAAAATCACATTATCTGCTGTGAAATCTAGAGAGAATGCCTATATCGATATTAGTGTGCAAGATTCAGGTATTGGTATTCCCGCGAAAGATTTATCGAAAATTTTTGATCGTTTTTATCGTGTAGATAAGGCGAGATCTCGTAATATGGGCGGAACAGGGCTAGGATTATCTATTGCCCGGGAAATTGTTAAGAAGCATGGAGGCAAGATCTCGCTTGAATCTGAATTGAATGTAGGCTCAAAAGTTACATTTAGTTTGCCCTTGCTACAGGATGGAGGCAAATCCAAATGATGGAGCGTATTAAGACAGGTTTATTAATCTTTCTCGTTATACTCAGCTTGCTGCAGACGTATTTTCTAGCTTACCGGATGCCTTGGCTTGGTACGACCACAAGAAGTGATCAAGATTATGTGAATACGGAATTAATCGGTAAGCCAAGTAGTGTAGAGAGTGTTATCTATCCAGAGGAATTGATACTTCATCTTGGAGAGGACAAGCATACAATCATATATCCCAATACACAGTTTTATGATCTTATTGTCCGCCAACGTCTTGCGAATCGCGAATTAAAGGATCTTCAAGTATTAACGAATAGTACAATGGATTGGACGAAGTTAAAGAGAGATCAGCAAGGGATAGAATTATCATTTCGCAATGGGATTTCTTTTGAACTATTGAAGAAACTGTTGAAGATTGAGACAGTTAGCACTCAAGATGTAACGCAAATCGATCGCATCTATATTTATGCGATTGCTGAATCTGAGGAAGTACGCGCCTTTTTCTTTGAGAAAAATGGGACAACTGTGTATGAAGCAGTGCGAGTCGATCTAACGGTGAAAGATATTCAAGATTATATAGGTTTCGGAGAGTATTTACCTTCTTACGAGTATATTAATAAAAATCTATATGTTGCCGTTGAGCCTATTCAGGCAACAGAATATAGTTTTGCTTATGATGTCATTACACCAGAGCAAATGCAACGCAGTCTGTTTTTTGATTCTAGTACGACTAGAGCCATAGTGAATCGTTCAGGTTCTCAAATCTATACGGATGGAAAACGTGGTCTAAAAGTTGAGCAAAATGGATTATGGATAAATTATTCGAATTCAACGGCATCACAGACCAATACAGCACCAGCGAGTGAAAACGTATATGTTGCCGTTGATTTTGTTAACCAGCATGGTGGATGGGACTCTAGCTATCAATTAGCCAATGTCCCTCAGGCCGATGAGAAATATGTTCGATTCCGTAAATATATTGAGCAGTATCCGGTTATTGATATTAATCCATTTAATTATGGTTATATCCAATTGGGATTACAGCAAGCTAACGTTGTCGAATATGAACGTACACTGATATCATTGCCAAGCGCAGCAGATTCCAAAGAAATTCGTTGGTTGTACGGAGGTCAACAGCTTAAAGCGCAGCTTGAATCGTATAGTAACAAACAAGATGTTGTTGCGATTTATCCTGCACTAACGGCAGTTCCTCAAGGGGATAATGTCCTCAAATTCATCCCTGTATGGGCTGTTCAATTGCGAGATGGTACAGAAGAAGTGTTAATGGATGCTATGTTGGCAGGCATTGATCCGAGTATTCTAGATCGTTCAAAGTAATAAATGAGCGCGGTGGCAGCCAATTGTGTAGCAATATGGTAAATTATTTAGTTAATTTCTACAGTTGCTGCATGTTTCATCTGAAAAATTGGTTTAGGAAGCTATCGGAAAGATCATATGCTTACTGGGTAACTTTTGTTTACAGGAAGTTACTCGGAGAAGATAACAAAAAGTATGGCTTATGCTTAAGAAGTAACTTTTTGTTTGCGAGAAGTGATTCGAGGAAGTTAACGAAAAGTATGGTTTATGCTTAACGGGTAACTTTTTGTTTACAGGAAGTTACTCTGGTGAGATAACAAAAAGTTTGGTTTGTGCTTACGAAGTAACTTTTTGTTTGCGAGAAGTGATTCGAGGAAGTTAACGAAAAGTTTTTAGGAGGTGAACATTCGTGGACTGGAGTAGGGCAAAGAGTGCATTGATCTTCTCTTTTTTATTGCTTAATCTATTACTTGGTTATCAGTTGTGGAGTGAAGTACGTACAGAAGTGAATGCTAATACGAATACGGCAGAATTGCCTGCGGATAAGCTTCAAATCATGCAACAGAAGAAAATTACACTGTCGACTAATCTTAATCTACCTTCGGAAACGCCGCGAATGGGTGACCTCACGTATCTATTGCAGTCTGATAGTATGGAGAATCGTAAGCCGACATCTATTATTCCTCCGGTAGATAGCTCAGTGGTTTTCACTAGTAAACAGTTGATTCCTGCACTAGGCCATCTTATTGCTGATCTAGAACAATACTCTTATGATGTGCATAGTAGTCGTGACGGTGTATTCGTCTTACAGCGGATGGTGGACGGACGTCCAATGTTCCAGACAAAGCTAGAGTTATACAATAGCAACTTGAAGATTACGGCGTTCTTGCAAGATCGGGTAGAAATTACTGGTACAGGTGAAGCACAGCAAGTATTATCTGCTTCAAAAATCGTATCTAGCTTAATAGAATCGTATCTAGAGAACGGTTCAGTTATCGTAGATATTCAGTTAGGATATTATGGACAAATATTTGATTCAGAAGTTCAGGTTGCAACACCAGCGTGGCGTGTTATGCTAGATGATAGTAAAGTTTATTATGTTGATGCCATTAGTGGAGAGGTATTAACTGACAATACGGAGGACAAGCTATAGAGGCTCCTGTCAGCCAGGAGAAGGGATATGAACTAAGCACAATGGGATTACGATTTACAGTACTAGCGAGCGGATCTACGGGAAACGCGACAATTATAGAAGGTAATGACAAGACGGTAATGATTGATGCCGGTTTAAGCGCCAAGAAACTTGATGAATTAATGAAACAACAAGGGATTAGTGGTCAGTCTATTGATGCACTGCTTGTTACCCATGAGCATTCTGATCATATTAAAGGTTTAGGTGCATTTGCTAGAAAGTATAATCTACCGATTTATGCAAACCAAGCGACATGGGGAGCATTGGAACGCCATGTCGGAAAAATAAGTCCAGAGAAACGTAATGTGTTCGAAAGTGGAGAGAGTTTAAAGTTCGGTTCTATGGATGTGCATACGTACAATATTTCTCATGATGCGGCCGAGCCAGTAGGTTACACATTTGAACAAAATGGACAACGATTAGGTGTTGCTACTGACCTAGGCTATGTAAGTGAAAAGGTGAAGCAACAAATTATTGACTGCGATTGCCTTGTATTAGAATCTAACCATGATACTGAATTACTACGCGTAGGTCGTTATCCTTGGAATACTAAGCGTCGTATACTTAGCGATGTTGGTCATTTATCCAATGTAGCTGCAGGAGAAGCGTTAATAGAACTAATGACGGATCGAACAAAGCGTGTATATTTGGCGCATCTTAGCCAGGATCATAATCAGATGGATCTAGCAATGTTAACCGTTAATTCTATATTTGAGAGTAACGGAATATTTTATAAGCGGGAGGAGTTTCCGCTTAGACCTACCTTTGCTGATCGACCGACGCCTTGGGATGGGCTAGGTTTGCAATAAGTTGTTCAAGTGTTCGATCGATTCGACTCATTGTTCGTTGTAGCTCAGCATCGTTAACCAGTCCTTTGGAAGTTAGAATAGCAATTAATGCATTCATCGTAAGTAGAGTATGGTAGTGTTCTTGCTTCAAGTCAGCTAATTGAGCAGCTAACTGAATATGTTCAAGTGAATAAGAAGTAGGCATGAGATAAGCCCCCTATCGGAATTTTATTATTTAATGATGTAGTTGGATAAGTAGTCTATTATTAGTGTAGTCTAATCTCGTAAAAACATTCCTATTTAATGGAAAATGTAGGTATGATATAGAATAGAGGAGAGGGGCGATTATAGTATGAGCTTGTTTGATGATGATTTTTACTCATCTAAAGTTTCACGTAAAACGTTACGGGAGCATTTTGGAGTAAGGAAGCAGTCGCGCAGGAATGGGTCTTTCTTGAGTGATTGGAAAGTAGGTAAGCTATCGACATTGCAAATTGCACTAATCTCATCATTTACAAGCGCTATAGTCGTTTGCTTACTATTTGGAGTTATATTTGGTTTTGGTAGTGGCTCTCCATCAAATCGTGAAATAGCCGGTCTTGATCCATCACAACGTGCCGTTCAAGCATCAGATAAGGTACGACCTGCCGTCGTAAGTATTATTAATGAGCAAAAGTTTACACTGGGCTTAGATAGTAAAGCCGTCGATCCTGAAAGTGATGAAAGTACTGTGTACAAGGAAGCGGGCGTAGGCTCTGGCGTTATTATTAAGAAGAATGATACGCACGCTTATATCATTACAAACTTTCATGTCGTTAACAGTGCAGCACGCGTGCAAGCGGTATTAACGACTGGTGAGAAACGTGAGGCAGAAGTAGTTGGATTAGATCAGCTTACGGATCTTGCCGTCTTGAAAATAGATGCTAAAGGTATTGATGATGTAGCTGAGATAGGCGATTCATCAAGCTTGCGGGCAGCAGAGTTTGTATTAGCTATTGGGAATCCACTAGGTATGGGTGAATCTATTACGCTTGGTGTTGTTAGTGTAACGAATGAGACTATCGCAGTGTCACTGAATCAGAATGGTAATTTGGATTGGGAGCAGGAAGTTATCCGCGTTGATGCAGCGATTAACCAAGGAAATAGCGGTGGACCGCTTATTGATCTGAGTGGTCGAGTGATCGGTATTAATAGTATGAAAATATCGAATTATGGCGTTGAAAGCATTGGTTATGCGATTCCGATCAACAATGTGATGCCGATTATTGATCAATTGATCGAGCAAGGTTATGTGACTAGACCGTTTCTTGGAATAAGTATGCTTGATCTGCAGCAGTATTGGGCGCAGCAGGAGTTAGATCAAGAAGCAGAAAAGGATGAGGAAGGTACTGAAGGCGAGTCACAGCTTAGCTTGCCAAAAGGTGTGTATGAAGGTGTATTTATTACAGAGGTGCAAGGTCCTGCACTCAAAGCCGAATTACAACATAATGATGTCATCGTACAATTGGATAATACGAAAGTGAATAGTGTACGCCAACTTCGCAAATACTTATACGAGCATAAGCAAGTTGGAGATGAAATTGTCATTCATTACTATCGTGGCAAAGAATTGGTGAAGACGACTGCTATACTTGGAGAAAATAAGCCGAACTAAGCAGGAATATTGATGAAACATATAGAAACCGTAGTGAAGCAAAGATATAGTTAGCAGCTTAAGAGAAGCATGCTATATACTATCTTTGTTACGCTACGGTTTTGTTGTAAGAACGAGAACAATTGCGGAATATGTGGTATATTGTAAGCATAATGAATAACAACCTCACAGATAGGAAGAGACGCTATGTATTGTGTATGTAAAGAATGTGTTGAAGAAGCAATTGAACGTTTTGTAGATGAATACGAGGATGCACCAGATATGGTAGATTTGAACGAAACAGAATTTGCAGACTGGGACCCACCGCGTAAATGCGATCTATGTGAGGAAGCTGCTGTAGTGTTGGTGGTCTAGATGCATATACAGATCATTGCAGTAGGTAAGTTGAAGGAAAAGTATCTCGTTATGGGTATGGCAGAGTATGCGAAGCGACTAGGTCCATATATTAAATTAACCCTTTCTGAAGTGCCAGATGAGAAAGCACCAGAAACGATGAGTGCTGCAGAAGAAGAACAAGTAAGAGATCGCGAGGGTGATAAAATCCTCGCTCAAATAAAGCAAGAAGCTCATGTGGTCGCTCTCGCAATTGATGGAGAGTTATGGTCAAGTGAGGATCTTGCCCAGCAACTAGACAAACTAGCCACGTATGGAAAAAGCCACGTGGCTTTTGTTATAGGTGGAAGTAATGGATTGTCGAGTAATGTATTGAAGCGGGCGAATCAACGTTTGAGCTTCGGCAGAATGACATTGCCACATCAATTGATGCGCTTGGTGTTGATCGAGCAGATTTATCGTGGTGTGAAGATTAATCGTGGGGAACCGTACCACAAGTGACGGCGAAAAATATATAGTTATGGTTATGGTATTAACGGAGAAGCGTATTGTAAATAGTGGTAAATTGGAGAGTTGAGTTACATGTAGATGCTTCAATTCTAAGTCGTAGAGTAGGGCTTAGATGTATAGCCTAAACTTGATACATGTAAAGTTCTGTGTCTTTTTTGGGGTATAATCAATTTAATGTCTTTTAAATCTTATAGTTAAATAAATTCTACTGGAGAGGTTAATATGCGAATATGGACAGCTCAGCGCAATTCTACACTTAAGCAAATAATACAGCATGGAATGTACTACCCTGACTTTCAATTTGCAAATGGAATGGCAAGTGAAGGGATGAAAGCAATATATCCTGATTTGTTGAATATGTATTCAACCGTTAATAATCTTAAATGTAAAGGTTTAATTTTTGCAATTTCTTCACTTAACAATAAGCTAGTAACGAATTACAATGATTATCGCGATTTCTTTGAATCTAACCCTATGTTTTCCGATTCTGTATCTTTTCTAGGGGAAGATTACTCAATTCTAGAACTCGAAGTAGATAAAAACTTGAATTTAGTTCCAATAAATTTTCAAGATTTTATTGTGATTGCAATGAGAAAGACCGGAGGAGAGTGGAAAGACTATTGTAATACGGAGTTTGTTGATCTATCCTATACATCTTTTGAAAATGATTATAAATTATCAGGCAGTAGGGGATTTATTATTGAAGAAATCGACAATAGAATCGAGCAATGTCATATGCATTATATTAATATTGATGATATTGTAAATGTTTTTCCGGTAACTGATTATGAAAATTCAAAAACATATAATTTAAGTCAAGAAGCAATCACATTGTTGAATTCTATAAAAAAGTAATTAAGGAATTAACAAGTGCTTAGTTAGGATATTCCCTGTTGTCCATGCAACAAACTGGGTAAGCTTATCCCACACATGTGTAGTGTATGTTGCATTTGAAGAAATAGCTTTTTTGAGCCACATTTATCTATTATACGAAGCTCAGGCACCTACCGTGCCTGAGCTTTAATTTTTGGATTCCATAGCGATTACTGGGAAATGTGCAGCATTGAGCTAAAATGCCCCTATTTCAGTTCTAAATCTTTATTGCCAAAGGAGGATTTTGACATTTATTGGTGAAATATAGATATATAAAGCTGAAGAGGAGGAACTACCAATGCGGTTGTATAAGTTGGAGATTGAGGGATTTAGGAGACATACAGATACAATTGTATTATTTTCAGATGCAACTTTTCTCATAGGGGAAAATAATGTAGGTAAAAGCTCAGTATTGGCAGCACTTAACATACTTTTGAATGATGTGAAAAGAATATCTGATGAAGAGTTTTTCTCTTATATGGATGGAGAACTGACCAGACGTGGATCAGACAAGATAGTATTAACTGCCGAGTTTAGGAATTTACCGGAAGAAGCCAAGCAGTGGGTAGGTTTTAAAGGAAGAGTATTACAGTATAATAAAGACGATGGAGAGAGCGGGCTAAAAGTGGTTTATAGGAAGACGTTTACTCCCGGTACAGATTGTACTGTCGAATTGCGTCAGCAGGTGAAGAAACTAAAAACACAGTTTGAAAATTGCAGTACAGTTGGACAGTACATAGATGCGGGGCTTGATTTAACTTCTATAGAAACAAAAATCTCGGAAGTAGATCGCGACAAGAAATTAACTGCTAAAGTAAAGACAGTTATTGAAGAAGTTGAAGAGTTATACGAGTATGATGAGGAGGCTGAAGAGTGGTTTAAGAATCCAGGAGGCATTCCTGCAAACGTGTTAATTAAGCTTCCTAAATTTTTACTGATTCCTGCTCAGGATAAGGCAGAAGAACTTTCAGGTAATTCAGGTGCGTTAGTTTCCACTTTAGTTGAGCTATTTAATGATGTAAGAGACTCATCAAATAATTATAAACAAGCCCAGTTATTTTTGAATCAGCTCGCTGAGGAACTTGATCCAACGAATGCCCAAAGTGAGTTTGGGCAAATGATGACAGAATTAAATGGAGTTATGAAAGATGTCTTCCCTAATACTGGATTAAGAGCGCTTACTAACCTAGCTGATGCGGATAAAGTAATTAAACCACAGTTTACTATTTCCATGTTCAGTAACATCAATACGCCAGTAAATCTGCAAGGCACAGGAATGATTCGATCCGCAGTTTTTGCCCTGCTAAGGTATCGAAATTTACGTAATAATAGAAAAACAGCTGGACAAGAGCATAGACCTTTAATTATAGGTTTTGAAGAACCTGAGATATATTTACACCCCAATGCTGCGAAGCAAATGAGAGATACAATATACGAGTTGGCAGGAACTCATAACAATCAAATTGTTTGTACAACTCATTCTCCTTATATGATTGATTTGAGCAAAAAGCCTTTGCAGATTTTAAATTCTCTATCTAGAGAAAATGACGAGTACGCAAGCGATAATGGTCAGATTAAAATAGAGAGACTGAAATGTAATGCGTTTAACGCCAGTGAGGAGTTCTTGAGGCTTCAAAATGACGACAAAACATATGTTAAAATGTTGTTGAAATTAGATGATTATATATCCAGAGTATTTTTCTCTAAGCATGTGTTGGTGGTTGAGGGAGATACAGAGGATATCGTACTTAGGGAAACGATAAGTCGAATGCCCGAGGTAGTAAGGAAAGATATAGAGTGTAATTGGCAAATTGTTAAGGCAAGGGGAAAAGCGACAATAATTGCTCTTGTAAAGTACTTAAGGGCTATGGGCATCAATCCTATTGTTATTCATGATAAAGATGAAGGAAAGGAACGGGCGGAAATATTTAACGATCCGATTCTTGAGGCTGTGGGTGATGAATCCAGGAGAATAATGCTTGCGAATTGTATAGAGGATGTGCTTGGGTACACCCCTCCTCCTAATGAAAAGCCTTATAAAGCATTTGCTAACATTACCATGAATTGGACTGATGAATGGGACTCGATAGCCCCTATGTGGCGATTAATAATATCTGATGTTTTTAGAGAGTCATTTAATTTGTTGCCACAAGACCAGGAGATTGTTAATGCGAAGGTAGCAGCTGCGGAAGCTGAATAAGTGATATATTATCGTTTAAAGATCGGGGTCAAAATATATGTATTATACAGATAATTACAATACACTTGATGAATGGGTAAATCTAGTTCTTTCTGGCAAAGAAGTATATCCTTCTTTAAGAATTCCTTGTGATGAGTGGGTTGAGGAGCTTATTGAGGGAATTGAGAATAGGTCGACTGACTATGTTAAGGATATATTAAGGTGCTTACTATGTCCTATTACTCGAGGTATTGACGTATCAGATTACAAGACTTACTTGCTTTTGAAGGATTCAGACAATGAAGCTCACAAGGACTTTGCGAAAGATATGTTCTATAGTGAGAGGTATAAAAGACTAGCAAATGGACAGGACGCTTGGGAAGGTTTGACGTGGATAATAGAGTTATTGCCACATAGTCCTTACAAAGCAATTAGGGCACTTGAAAGCTATATCTATTCACAGCCAAGCTTGCCAGATGACAGAATTTATGGGGGAGACCAGTGTATTCAAATAATAGTTGCTAAGTTCATTAATTTTGAAAATTCTTTAGAGCATTTGACTAAGCTGAAGCCTGTGGAGTTCGAGTGGTTAATTGAGAATCTATATGAGAGCATGGGTTATGAAACGGTATGGACAACTGCAACTCGTGATGGAGGTAAGGATGTCATTGCAACTATTGAAAGGACAGATGGCGAAGAACAAGTATATGTTGAATGCAAGTTGTATAAAACAACAAAGCTAGAGTTAAATACTGTCAGAGCGTTCAGAGATGTTATCCTCGAAAATAAAGTAAACAGGGGAGTGATTTTCTGTACAGGTTATGTAAATGATAACATCAGAAATTTCGACAAAAGAATTCAAATATGGACGTTTGAAGATATTAATGTTCTTTTCAACGCTCATTTAGGAAGCGATTGGGTAAATAGATTAGCTATTCTTATTGAGAATAAAAGGAGGAAGTATGGGAGGAAAAGAGAAAAACTAACCAAGTGACGAACATTATTTATTAACACAATTCTGTGAAATTATTTTTAATAACCACAAATTATTATTAAAGTGTGAATCAAGTCAAATTGATAAATTAGTTGTAATATTCAACAAAATAGTTGAATTCCCCAATTTTTTTACAGATTTATGTGTGTATTATAGAGAAGAGTTAATAGCTTCCATAATTTTAGAAACGGCGTTTAGAACTAAGATACTTGAAGATCAGAATTATATTGCAAGAGGTGATGTTCTTGTCTATACATTATCTCGCTATTTTTCAAAAATATATAAACACCATGAAACTTCAGTAGATAGTTTTTTGAGCAACATAAAATATAATGAATATAATATTATATTTAATAAGCAAATAAGGTGTATTAAGGAGGATGTAACTAAAAAGAGATTTAGGCTTGTTAACGCGGATAAATTATTTAAAAGAGATTTTTATAAGAAATTGTCAAGCGAGTTTAAGTTAAGTTTACCTGAAGCAAAATAACGGAGTATATAGAATTTTTAATCTCATTTAAATACACAACGGCGAACCGTATCATAAGTAGGGCGAAAAGTTGAGTTGAAGGTTGAGGCTTCGATGCTAAACCTATGAAGAAGCGCGTAAAGACCCAACTCATGTGGAGTCGGTCATATAGGCCGAGACGAGACCTTGATCAGGAATAGTTCTCCATCACTTGAGATAAATAATTTCGAAAGTCTTCAACATAGGTTTTGGGCTCTACAACTTTTAGATAAGTACCGAAGCTTGCTAAAAGTTGAAATCCCATACGATTTTGAGGCACATATATGGTTGCTAATAAAAGTCCAGAACCATGGTCTTCAATACTTTTTCGACCATACCTTTCAATGATTTGATCTTTTATGCTAGGCGATATCCATGCTTTAATAGTGACGAATTGCGGTAGATAACTTGCTTCGTGTCCTTGCTCAGACCAATCGTCTCTAGGATGAAACGCACGTTCATCCATAGTAATATGATCAATGCGGGATAATTTGAATGTTCGAGATCCCTGTCGATGTAAACAGAATCCTTTCAAGTACCAACTCGATTCGCTAAAATGCAGCTCATAGGGCTCAACCATTCTATCCGTTACAGCCCCCTCTTTATCTGTATAATCAAACGAAACCAGTCTTTTCTTTGTTATGGATTCTTGACATGTCTTTACGGTTTCAAGAATTTCTGACCGACCTTCCCAATCATAAAACGACAGTTGAATGGAACGATTAAGAGACAATGGACTAACCATTGCCTCTATTTTTTTTATCGTTCTTTCAACTTCTTCATTACGGATGATTTGTTCCAATCCACCGAGCGCAGTTAATATATTCTGTAAATCGGAGCTGCTTAATAGGCGTTTATCCACCTTGTATTCATCCATGATGCCGAAGCCGCCTTTGACCCCAATGACAGAGTAGATCGGGATGTTCGATAAGCTCAATGTTTCCATATCGCGAAGGATCGTTCTTTTGGAAACATTGAATAGTTGTGAGAATTCCGTTGTAGAAACAACCTCTTTTTTCAGCAATATCATGATAATAGAAATGAGTCTCTCCGCTTTGTCCATAATTGCCCTCTTTTTTTCATTATTTCAAAAAGGTGACACCTAGATGTCACCGTTTATCCATTATACTACATGTATCACAAGAAGGAGGTTTTAATTCAATGTTTAATTCAACCAATTTTCCTAAACCCACCCTTATTTCAGTCAACGGTGTGGAACTCGAAGTGTTTGAAGCAGGCCGAGAAAATGCAGGAAAACCTATTGTACTCTGCCACGGCTGGCCAGAGCATGCCTTTTCTTGGCGCCATCAGATGGGCGCACTGGCTGCAGCGGGCTACCATGTCATCGTCCCCAACCAGCGGGGTTACGGCAACTCATCCCGTCCGACCGAAGTAACAGACTATGACATTGAACACTTGTCGGGTGATCTCGTCGCCCTTCTCGATCACTACGGATACGAAGACGCTACCTTTGTCGGCCATGACTGGGGTGCATTCGTCGTTTGGGGATTGACCTTGTTGCATCCAAACCGCGTCAATAAAGTGATAAATCTGAGCTTGCCTTACCAAGAGCGCGGAGACAAACCGTGGATCGAGTTCATGGAAGAAATACTTGGCGGCGATTTTTATTTCGTCCACTTTAATCGACAGCCAGGTGTCGCGGACGCCGTATTCGAAGACAATACGTACAGGTTCCTTCGTAACCTGTACCGGAAGAACGAGCCTCTCAGAGCACCTGATCCAGGTATGGCGTTAATCAATCTCGCCAACGCGGAAACACCGCTCGGTGAGCCCGTAATGAGCGAAAGCGAACTGGCCGTTTACGTTTCTGCTTTTGAAACATCAGGGTTTACGGGCAGCATAAACTGGTACAGGAACCTTGATCGCAACTGGAACTTATTGGCGAAGGTGAACCCAATCATCCAGCAGCGGACTCTCATGATCTACGGCGATCGGGATATGGTTGCGAAGTCTGAAAACCTGACAAAGTTCGTGCCCAATGTGGAAGTGGTCAATCTGGATTGCGGTCATTGGATCCAGGAAGAAAAGCCGGAAGAAACAAACCAAGCGATTTTAAAATGGCTGGAACAATGGGAGATGTAGTTTTTTTCAATAACCAAGAAGAGCTTAACGATTGGTTAGAAGAACATCATGCTAAAGCTAGTGAAATTTGGGTGGGCTATTTTGGGATAAGTACAGGGCGTGCAAGCCTTACTTGGTCTGCATCAGTAGATGTCGCTCTTTGTTTTGGGTGGATTGACGGTATACGAAAAACCATTGATAAACAAAGCTATAAGATTCGCTTTACTCCGCGCAAAGTAAATAGTGTATGGAGTGCTGTGAACGTAAAGAAGGTAAAAGCACTAATACAGCTTGGAATGATGAGACCAGAAGGAATGCACGTCTTTAACAACAGAACCGATGCACAAGGCTATTCTTCTGAACAAAGAAACGTGGAACTTGCCAAAGAATATGAAGAACAAATCAAGGCAAATCAAACAGCCTGGCTATTCTTCACTAATTTATCACCATCCTATAAAAGAGATTCTATCTGGTGGGTAATGAGCGCCAAGAAAAAAGAAACACGATTAAGAAGGCTTGGAATATTGATCGCTTCATCTGAAGAAGGGCTAAAATTTCAACATTGCAAAAAAATACAGAATAAGGAAATATAAATAACAAAAGAATCGTTAAAATGATTTTTGGTACTGCATAAATCTGGGTCTATTGTTTTCCTGATCTTTTCTTGAGGGAGAGTTGTAGGCTTATGGTATTTCGTTAAAGGAGCTTGCTAGAGAATTATTTAATGATTTGTACCCAACTTCAAAACGAAACTTTAATAATATTATTTATACGTATCGACAGAAATCACATATTTGAAATACTGAAAAGACTAAAAACTATATTATTAATAAGTTAGAATAAATGTTTAAACAATATGGTGTAGATGAGTTGAAGTAGTTTATTCTGCGAAATCTCCTTAAGATATATTACGGTGAACCGTATCATAAGTAGGGATAAATTGTAAAAAACAAGGAATTAACATCCGTCATACAGAATTAATTATAGTAAGACAATAGTTATAGAAAGAGAGGAAGTTGTAATGATAAGTACCCAAAACCGTATGTATTTGAAAAAATCCGCAATGCAAGGTTTTAGTACTCGCTCCATGCAAAGTCTAAGTGACAAACACAAGCGGTTATTTGCATGGAGCAGGATTATCTAACCGAACAGATCTTTGAAGTTAGTAAGTTTGTCATAGGGGCTTTGTAATCTATCCATCTATTTACAGAGGAAGGTGCAAAGTCAATGAAATATATATCAGCAAGCCAAATCTTACCCGAGTATTTACTCCATGAACTTCAGAAGTATGTACACGGCAGTATTGTCTATGTTCCTTCTCCAGAAGGCAGTAGAAAAAAGTGGGGGGAAGTATCGGGGCAGAGAGAGTACTTTCAGAAACGAAATCTAGAGATTAAGCAATTATTTAGAATGGGTCACAGTATTGATCAGCTCATGTGCTCTTACTGCTTATCTGAAGATAGTATAAGGAAAATTGTTTATAAAAAGGATAAATAGAGAGCGGCTCGTATTGGAAATAAATCTGATACGAGCCTTTTCATATGTGTATAAGAAAGTTATAAACATTGTTTGCCTACTTTTTGAGATAGAGTGTTTGTATACTTTTAAATAAATACTGAAGACTAGGAAGTGATTACATATGAAGGTGGAGTTACAGCTATGTAGCATTGAAGAGAAATTTATTATTAACAATATTTATCCTCTATATTTGCATGATTTATCTGAAATATGGGGGCACCAAATTAATCGTTATGGCATATTTGAAGAAAGTGATATTCGGACGTTAGCGGAACAAAATCTTGTTTTTAATGTATGGTGGGAGCATCCAGGAGTCCTATTTCCTTACCTTATTAAGGTCGATGATATCCCTGCTGGATTTGCCTTTGTGGCCACTCCACCCTATACACCAAGTCCATCCTACATTAATTACTATTTAAATGAATTCTTTCTTTTACGCACATATCGAGGAAAAGGAGTAGGAGAACAAGCAATCCGGCAGTTGATTGACAGAATGCCGGGCTACTGGGAGTTACAGACGAATCCTACGAACCGAAATAAGCGTGCACAAAATTTTTGGCGAAAGACACTAAATATATGTACGAACGGCGAATATACGGAACAATTGGGTCATTATTACGAAGACGGTGAGAAACTTGTCTTTCGTTTCTGTAGATAACTCGAGCGGGTTTATAGATGTTTTGCCAGTTAATCTATAAACCTAAATAAATGCTAAATAGATAATAGTTTTAAGGAGGACAGCATATGAATGAATTTTTTCAATATGATACGTACGATACGGATGAGAAAAGGCGTTCTTTGCTAGATAGATCAAGGAAAGTTGCTTTGTTGGCGTTACAACATTACGACATAGAATGGGAATGCATTCAATTTATTCAGCTATCGGATACAATAACCTATAAAATTGAAGCGTGTAAGGGGCAACGTTATTTACTTCGGATTCATTCTGATAGGTTGAGTAGAGAGGAAATTCGTTCGGAACTCCTACTGTTACAGGAACTGAACAAATCGAAAGATCTAAATGTACCAGAAGGGATCGCAAGTTGTGATGATATTTATGTATTGGACATTGAAACTGAAATAGGATATAGGCACCCTTATGTAACGATGATGCGATGGATAGAGGGTGAAAAAGCAACAGGTGAATTTACGGATAGTCAAGCATATAATATGGGTGTGTTGATAAGCAGGCTCCATGCAGCAGCAAAGGATTTCAATCCACCTTCTGATTTTATAAGACCTACTTGGGGAGTAGAAAGTTTTAAACGTGAAATGGCTAAGTTGGAACGTTATTATGAACATTTTTTATCCGATGAGGGATGGAAGCTGTATCAAGATGCAGCTGAGAAGGTTGTATCCCAACTTACCACTATGGATCCATGTGAACATAACTATGGGCTCATTCATGCTGATTTACATACCGGTAATATGGTTTTTAAGGACAATCAACCCTATCCGATTGATTTTGGAAGATGTGGGTACGGATATTATCTCTACGATATAGCAGGCACCCTATTGGAGCTTTGGCCGAAGCATCGATGGATGCTTATCCAAGGTTATGAGAGTATTAGGAAGTTAGAAATGGACTATATTCGGGATCTGGAATGTTTTTTCATCATGTTCATGATCGAGAACTACTGCCATCATGCCTCTGATCCAAGAGAAGCAGCCAGTTTAATCGATGAACAAAAATATGCCCAAGCATACATAAGAGAATATTTAAACGGTAATTCATTTTTATACGAAGTGATCGAACCTGTGGAAAATGATAAGATAAATTAAATATGTAATCCCAAACGTTTGCTCCACAGATGTTAAGGTGAACCGTATCATAAATAGGGAGAATTAATTAGCTTAATCCCCCAAGGCGTGTGGTTATTCTTATCATAACAGCAGTAGTAGTGAGTGATGCAGGGGAGATTGCAAGGCCGTCGCATATCTATTCTCGGATGGGTGTTGTACAAAGGAAGTCACAACATATAATCAATAAGGAACTTCATTAGTAGTGAAAAGGAATGTACAATACGGGGGGCTCGCTTGCGTGCTCGAGGACCTCAGCTTTACTGTACCTTGAAATTACCTTTGAACAACAAACTCGCGAAATTCCAAGTAGGTATTTCTACATAATAGACATAAAGATGTCTCTATCTTCCGTTTCTCTGCTATATTAACTGTGGTAAATTATGGAGAGTGCTTATTTAGATGTCTTAAAAGAAAATGACTAGGGGAGAAATACTTCTTGGAAACTCACTCATCCAAATATCAAATGAAAAAGAGCTATATTATATTATTGCTTGTGTTCATATTAGTTGTTTTAACCGGTTTGCGCTTTATATGGATGGAAACGTTTAATGTTCCCAAACAGGCGTCAATTCATAATGGGCAAATCGATTTGCGTAATTGGAATGCAGAAGATGGCAACATTCTCTTACTTGATGGGGAATGGGAGTTTTATCCCTCGCAATGGTTGATAGATGGTAGTCGGCAACAATTGTTAGGCGATAATGCGCCAAGGCATATTCAGGTACCGGGAGGATGGAGTGAAGTTTTGCATGCTGACAAGCCATCTCCATACGGGCATGGCTCTTATCGTTTGCTTCTTTATGTAGACCCAGCGAAGCATCTTAATTATAGTATTCGTGTACCCAGCGTACGCACTGCATCAGAATTATATGTAAACGGTCGATTACTTACTAAATCCGGACAGGTGGCGACAACAAAGGATGAATATATCTCGAAGGACCTACCTTATTCTACAACCTTTACAGCAGATGACAAAGGTGTAATCGAACTCGTCATTCAGGCGGCAAATTATGTCGATAGTCGAAGCGGGGGCATTGTCAGATCCATTAAATTTGGTTCAGAAGAAGCCATTGCCAAAGATATGAAAGCTTCCATTTTTATGCAGTTTTTGGCAGCGATTATTTTTATTATGCATGCTGTCTATGCACTTATTTTATATTTACTAGGAAATAAGGAAAAGAAGCTACTTTATTTTAGTTTGCTTGCATTATGTGTAGCGATCACGAGTGTCTTTAGTACGGATGAGAAGTTGTTCCATCAGTTGTTTTACATTGGGATTAATTGGGATTTTAGGCTGACTAATATTGCTTTCGTTATTGCAGCCTATGCTTTGCTCCAGTGTACGAATCATCGCGAGCTTCCATATTGGCGTAGGATGTACCCTGTCTATAAAATAATGAATCTAGGGACTGCCGGCATCACGTTGTTTTTAAATCCAACTCAGGTGATCATGCTCTTCCCTATTTATTATGTATTAGGTGGTATTGCTGCAGTTATAACGCTGATTACGATATTTAAAAAAGTAATTAAAGATTTAAAGAGAAATTTTTTACTGCTTTTCTCTTTTCTTGCGTTGATGAACCATGCTCTTTGGTCGTTAATCTTGCTGGATAGAGGTTTGAGTCTTGTCTACTATCCGTTCGATATGATTATTGCGATGGCTTGTTTAGCCTCTGTATGGTTTAAAGATTACTTTATCATGCATGCGAACACCAAAGAGCTTGCTGCAACCTTGCAAAGAATGAATGATCATAAGGATCAATTTCTGGCAAACACTTCGCATGAATTTAAAAATCCGCTGCATAGCATTCTTAACATGTCACAATCTGTGTTACAAAGGGAGCAGCATATATTGCAGGAACGGAGCATCAAGGAGCTTGAAATGGTCTTATCTGTAGGACGTCGGTTGACATGGATATTAAACGACTTAATTGATGTAATGAGCTTACAGGAAGGCAATCCGCGTCTTCAGAAAAAAGTCATATTTATTCAGCCAATCGTGACCGGAGTAATAGATATGCTGCAATTTAATGCAGAAGTAAAGTCTGTCCAAATTGCAAATCAGATTTCGGAAGATTTTCCCCCAGTAATTGCAGATGAGAATCGAGTGATCCAAATCGTGTTCAATCTACTTCATAATGCTGTGAAATATACGAATGAAGGGACAATTTCGATTCAAGCTTTTGCCAAAGACGGAAGAGCGTATATTGTGATTGCTGATACGGGGATCGGAATGGATGAGCACATGCTTAAGCGCTTATACCGTCCGTATGAGCAAGGCAGTACGAGTGTGACCATGATTGAAGGAGGCTTTGGGTTAGGTTTAAGCATAAGCAAGCAACTGGTTGAGCTTCATGGGGGTACGTTAGATGTGTCTTCTGCTTTAGGAGAAGGCTCAACATTTACATTTTCATTAGAGCTAGCAGGTTTGGGAACGGAGGAAGAGAATGATGTGATGAACTCATTTGATTCTTTACCATTACAATTCAAGCCGATTCAAGAAAATGTTTCGATAAAAGCGGAAAAGGCAGATATTCCGATAGCTGCGAAACCAACAACTTTATTAGAAATGAATCGTGAACGTCCGATCCTATTAATTGTTGATGATGATCCTATCAACCTTCAAGTGCTTGAAGCCATACTACCACCGGACGAATATGAGGTAATAATGGTAACGAGCGGTAAAGAAGCGTTGGCTGTACTAGATACAAAGGAATGGGATCTGGTCATCTCAGATATCATGATGCCGCAAATGTCCGGTTATGAACTGACACGAATGATTCGTGAGCGTTTTACACTTACGGAGCTCCCGGTATTGCTCCTTACCGCAAGAAGCCAACCGAAAGATATTCAGAGCGGTTTTATAGCGGGGGCAAACGATTATGTGACGAAGCCAGTGGAAGCAATAGAAATAAGATCGCGGATCGAGGCGTTAACTACGATTAAACAATCCGTTAGGGAACAACTGCGATTAGAAGCTGCATGGCTGCAAGCGCAAATCCAGCCTCATTTTATATTTAATGCGTTGAATGCTGTAGCAGCTTTAAGCGATATTGATTTGGATAAGATGCGTAATTTGCTCGATGAATTCAGCAATTTTTTGAGGAATAAATTTAAATTTCAAAATATGGATAGGCTTGTTCCGATCGAAGAGGAGTTAAGTCTAGTTCGTTCTTATCTATATATTGAAAAGGCTCGGTTTGAAGAAAGGTTACAGATTATTTGGGAGATAGATGGCAGCGGGGACATAAAAGTCCCATTTCTTACGATCCAGCCTCTCGTTGAAAATGCGATAAGACATGGCATAATGAAGCGCAATCGTGGAGGAACGATTCTAATTCGGATTCTTGTCTATGAGATGCATGCAGAGATAAACGTTGAAGACGATGGGGACGGAATAGACGAGGCTCAATTGCAACGAATATTAGAAAGAAAAGCAGATAGTCATTCAGGCGTCGGATTGATTAATACGGATCAGCGATTAAAACGGCACTTCGGAACAGGACTTCATATCACAAGTACGTTAGGTACAGGGACAAAGGTAACTTTTCATGTACATAACAAGTTGAATAGCGGGATGTTGTAGAACAAGAATAAGGAAAGCATGGATCTCGACTACAGTTAAATTGGAGATTTGGCGGAATGAAAATAGCCTATGATGCCCGATTCAGCATTTACGGTCTATTTCAAAGCAACTAGAGGAGCTGTCACGACAGCTCCTTTAGTATTTTTCGCCGATAGACCCGTTAAGCTGAACCGTATCATAAGTAGGGCGAAATTTTTTTCAAGAAGCCTTACGAAGCATAGTAATAACACTCGCTGGTGGATGATTTGGAAATCATGAAGACACCTAGATGAGGGTTTCTACATTAGAGCTATAGTTCAAGAACCACCTACGAGGGTGGTTCTTTTTTGTTTGGGGTACAGCATCATAAGCTTACGTATCCTAGCGATCACCGGACAAACGCGCTTTTTTTTCTTGTCCACATTTATACCTTACCAAAACGATTCATAATGCATTTACTGAACAATATCATTAAGGGAGGTTTTAGAAATGGGAATTGGAAGACCTAACGGTTATGATCCTGTTCAAATATTTAACTCCACTTCGTTTAATGCGTTTGGGACAGTTGAATATGCATCCATTTTTTGTAGCAACGACAATTATAGTGTACAGCGTGATGAGACTTGGAGAGCTTCTAGCCGTGGAGTCTGTTTGGTGACTAGAATTACCGCAACGGTTAGAACACCGAGTGGAAATATTCAAGCTGAACCCTATACTTCTTCTGGCACTTCTTACAGTCAGTTTGCCATAATACAGGTTGGGGTAAATAGGTTTCAAGTGACGCGCGTTACAAGTGCTATTAGACGCCGCCGGTAATATTATTAAGAGTAGCTGCTGAACATGAAAAGACGACTGGCCAATGATAAATAGGCTGGTCGTCTTTTATTCTTTACCTTCTATTACATGTAACTATTATATGACAACTCTTGAAGAAATTTTGCGTAAAAGTATATATACATAGGAAAGGAGATCGCATGATGAGTATAGGAAATAAATTGAGATTATCATTCATTGGATTAGTCGCAGCAGGGATGTTTCTGCAGACGCCAAGTTATATCGTGAATGCGGCAAGTACAGAGGCTGTAGATCGCAATATTTACGACGGTAAGCTACAGGATGGAAGAGTATTCGCTCCGCTTCGCTCGATCGGTGAGAAGTTAGATGCAAAGGTTACTTGGAGCAGTCAGAACAAAACAGCGACCTTGACGAAAGATGATGTAACTATAGTAGTGAAGGTTGGCTCAAAGGATATGCTTGTAGGCGATAAAACTATCCATATGGATGTGATACCACAAGTAGAGAAAGGTAGAACCTACCTTCCATTAAGATATATTGGGGAGGCTTTCGGTTACCATGTTAATTGGTACAAAAATAGTCGGATTGCCTACCTAGAGGATATGGTGCCTTATATCGGTGTCTACGCACAGCCAATCATTGATACGGAAGGGTTTGCACTGCTGAATGGGGCTATTAGTAAAGCAGAGAATATGGCTAACGTTTCTCAAAAGAGAACCTACTTGAAGCCATATTTTACAGACATAATGATTAACTCGCTCATTAGAGAAGGCGGCTTGAATTCAACGGTTCGTTTTCAAGACGTTGATACTCCTATGTATTTCTACCCAAGCGACACCACTATGAAAATCTATAGAGAAGTATTCAACGGAGTAGGATACGATACGGAGGAAAGTCTACTAGTGAAAAAGGGCGATCACTGGCTAGTTAGTTCTATTAAGTATGGTTTTTATGAAATGAGACCTTAAGATTTACTTTATTTCTTCTAGGAGAAAAGTTCAATTATAAGAAGCCACTCCATCAAGGAGTGGCTTCTTGTCTAAACTATTATAAATGTTATATATATGAGTACATTGGTTTACACGTACTTGCGAATTGTATCGGAGAGCAGGCCGGCAACGGAGTTAGCTCCGTAAGCAAGTTGATTACGATTGAATCGCATCCTTACAAAACTCTCATCCGTATCCAACGCTTCAGAGAACAAGCCAGCTAACCCACGTGCCTTACGATCGATTTGCAGGAGCAAGTCAACACCATTATCATCTGGATAAAAAATAATTTCTAATTCGTCCAGTTGATTCCGGAACTGTGAGGTAGTGACGAATTCAAATTCTTGAATGAAAGGCAATTCGCTACTTCTACTATAACGAGGTGAGTATTCGCAAGTTACCTCACGAGTACGGAATCCTAGTTGGTTGACCGCATCTAGAATAACACTGACATACGGGTGAGGATTTACTTGAAGTTGATCCCGATCCTGTGGATCGAACGCTTCTTTAATATCAAGTCCGGTTTGTATCCATACAGGCGTTCGACCCATTGTAACTGGTGTATTTACCGGAAGCTGGAATGACACGGGGAACTCATAAACCTGCTCGGCCTCTACTGTAAACTTACCCGCCAATAGGAATTTGGCCACAGTTGCATCCACTTTCACCTTCGTATCGTTCTGTTCCTTCACGTAACGTGTCATGACGAACGCATAGACGTCATCGACCTGTTGAGCAACACGACCACCCTGAATTCGGACGACTCCAGTAATAATATCACCCGCGTTCACTACATCTTGATGGAGCATGAGATCTACCGTTGCAGCACCGATTCCGGCGCTAGCGAGCATCCGTTTGAACATTGACATATTTGTAAAACTCCTCCTTTTATACTGCATATTCAATGATACGACGCTCAACGAAACAGGTTTCACGCGTTTGATAAGAACTAAATATATCGAAAAATTTCTGAATGAGATGGTCGAATGAGTCATCGTATTGATTTCCAGAAATCAGGTAATTAGTAGGTAGATTTAGGACAGACAATCACTATAATGGAAATAAGATACATATTATATAGGGTTAATATATAGATAAAGAGCATAAAGCACTCTAGGATTTTTATGAAATATAAGCTTGTCGCCAATAAAAAGCAGGGTGCTGTAGACTTCTGCTCTAGGGCAAATAGGAGGTTCAAGGATGCGCAAGAAATGGAAAAAAAAGATTCTAATTAATAATCCCATTGCACTGGACCGAGTACAGATCAAGCAGGACTTGCGCGATGATAATCAAGTGATCGTTCAGTTCTCTCACCCGGATGTTTATAACTCCCTTCTGGATGAAGTGGATGAGCTTTGCACGCAATTCGATGAAAACTTCGGAGTACGTTTCTACGGGCATCATTCCCTTTCATTCGATGGTCGTACACTCTTGAGAATTCCCCATGTCAAAATGCTGCATCTCAATAGTCTCATCCAGGCGCATAACACGGAAACCTTGAACACGCTCGAACACTTGTCTAGTTTGAATTTAGAAATATATGAATTGGAGAATTCGGATATTTTGGGATTAGAATCGCTGCGCTCGTTAAGGGATTTAGTCATTATCTCGAATAAAAAGCTCCTCAACTTGCAATATTTTAATGAATTCTCTCATCTGGAGCAATTACATGTTGTGGGCAAGGTGAAGAATCTGGATGCGATTGGGCATCTGGAAGGTTTGAATTACCTCGCGTTACATTCGATAAGTAATTTACCTCTATATTTTATTAACCGTTTGAAGAAGTTGAAGTATCTTCGCATTTTGCTTGGAGGTCGAGAACATATTCATGAAATCGAAGAGAATGAAATCGATCATCTGGAGATTTGTAGAGTCCGTGGTTTTCATGACTTGAGCAATATTACAAAATTCAGAGCGCTGACGAGCCTTGTGGTCGAGGATCAAGCTCAACTTCAGGAAATCGGCTTTGACCGGGAAATGAAGGCGTTGGAGGAGCTAACCATATCGAATTGTAAAGGATTGAATCGATTGTCGGGAATGGAGCGGTTAACATCGCTGCGTAAGCTCCGCATTGCTAAAACAGCCATCGATTTTGATTCCTTTATCGGGAAAAAGCTACCGAGTACATTATCCGAATTGGAATTCACGACCTCTAAAAACAAAGTGGATCAAAATATACAAGATTGCTTATCCAAATTGGGTTTTCAAAAATGGAGCATCTAAACCAAGGATAAAAGAAAGGATGATAGAAATGACAAATGATAACCAATCCCGTCTTTCTAATGGTTCTGTTAGTAAAGTCAGTCGTTATTCCATCAACCTGACAGGTCCTCACAGTCACACTCTTGTTATGAAGCCCGGTGTGGGCAGTCTATCGATTGGACCGCCGCAATTGGGAAAGAAGGTAGACCTTCATGTTGAGCCTGATGTACATATCGATTGGACCGTATTTGATGTCTTTGCCACGCCGGCGGGTTCTCCCTGGCCGAGATTTCTCTATTATACAGGTAGTGATACAGGTTTCTTTAATTGGGCGCAGAAACGTCCCATTGAAGAGATGACGTGGACTCCGATTCTATCTTCAGCTACGCTAGTGGACGCCAGTCAGTCCAATTTGCATGGCTTGCATATCGAGTTGGACCAGTCAAGGGAGCCTCTGTGCTTGAAGCTTCCGAAGCATCATTTCCGCCTGAGTGTGTCCGGCGATTTATCTCGCTTTTCAGCCACTGGTGATATGCCATCTTCTCTTACTCTAGCCCCGCGCACCAGCCGACGTAAGAATGATACTCCTTTTTTGCTGCCAGACCTTGGGAAATTACATCAGGTAACGAGTTTAACGCTACATAACGCGCCACTTGGGCAGCCCATCTCGTTGGAGTGTCTAAATAGGTTTCCAAACCTTAACTCATTGAGTTTGTGGGGAAATTTCTGCGATGTGGACTTAATAGCTCATCATGTCCAGTTAACGAATCTGGAATTGCGCTTTATGCCTAATCTGGGGGACTTGCCAACATTGAACACTTGGCCATTACTTGATAGATTTATCGCCTACAATGTGGAAGAGATTGCTGGCAAGCGTCTAAAACAGCAAATGAAAACACGCGCTAATACCCGCCCGTGGACCAACTATGCTTCAGTGAGCCAATTACGAAAGCCTGAGTGGTGGATGACAGAGTTCGGCCGCCCGTTCTCGTCTTGGCCTAAACGTCTGGCTAAGCTTGCTAACGAAGCTTACGATATTGCAAAGGCGACATTGAGCGAAGCACGCAGCTTTGCTGAGGCAGAGTCAGCCATTACCGCTTTCACCATGCGCTTCAACACGGTCAAAGGTATTGAAACGACCGAACGAGAAGACCTTGGTGAAGCGGTATGGCAACTGAGCCAATCTGATCACCTAATTGGTCAGACTATAACAGAGGAGATGGCTCAACGCTGGTTCGATGCAGCGCGCGAATACTGATAAAAATGGGATGATAATTGGCGGCGGCAGTCACGAGTTCATCATTACTGGGGAGGAGATTAACTATGAAAGATGCATTAATGGAGAGATTGAAGATTTTTCTCCATCGTGAAGACAATAGAACTCTAGTAGGTATTCCGGCGAGCCAAGAGGAAATTTTTAAGGCCCAGCAACTGCTGAATGTAATCTTTCATGAGGACTACGTAAACTTTATCAAGACGTTTGGGGGAGCATATGCAGGTCTTGCGATACATGCATTCTCTAACGGCTCTAGTCTCGGAAATGAAACGGTTGTTGAATTGACACTGGGGTTTCGAGAGCAATTCAAGGAACTTCCTTTGGCAGAGGTTTTACAAAATAGTTATGTCATTTCCATGGATGGGTCCGGCGATCCAATTATTATGAATCAGGCAGGAAAGGTGTTTATCTGTTATCACGATACCGGGGAGATCAAGTTATTAGCGGATTCTTTCGAGAAATTGATTGAAGAAAACTTTTTTGAATGGTAATTAGTCTAGGAAGCATGTGGAATACTAAACTAGAGTCAAGAATAGATCGTCGGCGGCACAAGGCTGTCGGCGATCTTTTTTGTACTCGTAAGCTTAGACAGATCGAGCTTGAGTTATAGACGCGAATTTCATTGTTTAGAAAATAACTTCTGACACAACTATAGATCAAAAAAGAGGGAAGTCACCTTGAGGAACAGACTAGACCCGGTCCGCCTGCTATGCTTACTTCAACATAAAGGTATAAGTTTTTGTCATTAAAGGAACCTTATAGTATCAAGATTAGATATTAAATATTGAAGGGAAAAGGTTATGAATTATAAAAATATTAGTGTTGCTGGTAGTGGTGTGTTAGGGAGTCAGATCGCATTCCAAATTGCTTTCAAAGGATTCAATGTATCGGTATATGACATTAATGATGAAGCATTACAACGTGCTAAAGAAAGATATGTGGATTTGAAGCAACGCTATCAAGAAGATTTAAGAGTTACGGAGGAAGAGGTCAATGCAGCATATGATCGCATTTCTTTTAACTCTAATTTATCAAAGGCAGTTGCAGAAGCTGATCTTGTAATTGAAGCAATTCCTGAGGTTGTTCAGATGAAAATAGATTTCTACAAGGAGTTAGGGAAAGCAGCTCCTGAGAAAACTAATTTTGCAACGAACTCCTCGACGTTATTACCAAGTCAATTTGCGGAAGCAACAGGACGACCTGAGAAATTTTTAGCGCTGCACTTTGCGAATGAAATATGGAAAAACAATACGGCAGAAATTATGAAGCATCCGGGAACGAATATGAAAGTTTTTGATGAAGTCGTAGAATTTGCAAAAGCCATCGGGATGGTTGCGTTACCTTTACACAAAGAGCAACCGGGCTATATTTTGAATTCATTATTAGTACCTCTATTGGAAGCTGCCCAGCTCCTCTTGATAAAAGAAGTTGCTGATGTAGAAACAATCGATAAAACTTGGATGGTAGCAACAAAAGCACCCCTTGGTCCTTTTGCTATTTTGGATGTTGTAGGAATCAATACTGCTTATAATATTGGACTTGCAAAAGCGACAGCAACAGGTAATCAAGATTTTGAAAAAGTGGCTAATCTATTGAAATCAGAATACATCGATAAAGGAAAGCTTGGAAGAGCAACTGGAGAAGGATTTTATAAATACCCTAATCCTAATTTCGCAAAACCAGAGTTTTTAAAAAGTTAAAGAACTATTTTATATAGCGGAACGGTGAATAGGAGATGTCCCTCAAATGATAACATATGAGGGACTTTTCCTATTTTTATTGAGGTAATGATTTGATCGGAATAGAAAAGTTGAGATTGACCCTAATTTTTACATATGAGAAAATAATGAAAACTGTAAAATGAAGGGAAAATAATGTATGAACAACCTTTTTCAATTCATTCCCATTAGTCAACTTGCAGCCAAATTTCCAGAAGGATCTTGGTGGGCAAAGTTCTATGAAGATTTCAGTGACGAGCAACTTGCCGCTTATTATGAAGGAGATTTAACACTACCTTTCCTCAATCTGGATTGGGAGCAGCCTTTTCCGCAACAAAAAGAGGTAATCATCATCTTTATAGATGGAAATTTCACGGTAGATAATCTTTATAATAAAGAAACTGATGGTGCCATAGGACTTATGGTAATCGGTAATTTGAATGCAAAAAATATAATTGTAGGTGGTCAGGAAATTTATGTTTCGGGCAATCTCTTAATAGAGGAAATATTGTGTGGCTCATACAATCATGGGGAAACGATTGTTAAAGGTAATCTTAGTACTGCAGTTTTAGTTCAAGATGACGAGTACAGAGTTAAAGTAGAAGGGCAGAAATCGATCACATGCTTAGTCAATGTGTGGGAGGGCGATGGTGTATTTCAGGAGCTTCCGATAGACATTCATGAGGTGTTAATCGATGAAGTTTTTCTGGAAATGGATGAGGAGGACATAGGCATTTCCTTTTACACGCTGGTGTCTGTTATTTTAGAAGGACGTTCCGCATTAAAACAATTAAATGAACCCCTCACGAGTAAGAAAACGGAGCATATATATTTTACCCATAATACAATCAATGAGGAAAATATATTGAAATTGACTCAATGTATTTTAATCCCGAATGACAAACCATCTTTTGATTTTCAGGAACAAGGAGTATTTTTTAAAGTTCAACTAGAGCATGTTGATACCGAGGGGGATCAACGGGATCTCAGTGTTTATATGCAAGATAACCGACATCACTATTATATTTGGCTGGAGCAAGATCATTCTTTAGGTTTGTTAAGAAGAACCATAGATGAGGGGTCCCAGTGGGAGGACATTACAGGAGTGTCTCAGGAACAGCTAGTGGAGATTAGCGATTGCTGGACTATGTTGCTTACCTGCGTTAATATGGCTGAACTTTATTTACGAAACATTGAGGTCCAGTATGTACAAGACATTTTACAACACTCTGTAATTCAAGAATTATGTTCGGAAGATGAGGAGAATGACGGGTTCTGGGACGGCTCAAAATATTACAGCTTCCGTGAAGGGCATACAGATGAAGATGGAGACTACATACATGCTCGGATAGAAATCAAGACTCCGGATGAAGCGTATTATTTTTATACATTGGAAAATGACACTTATGTTTCCCGGCATTATCAGCCGCCTGAGCAATATGGTAAGCATGATATGTCCTTTTTGGATCTTAGGCGCTGGGAGGCATCAGAGCGGTATTTTGAAAGATTTAAACAATTTATTGCTCAGAAGATAGAAATAGGCCTGAATAGTTAGTTTTTGATAATTTATGTAGAATAAATTCAATGAAAAGAAGCCACTCCATCAAGGAGTGGCTTCTTTTCTAAATACTAATCAACAACTATTCCAATTCGATCACTTTAATTGTTTCACCCTCAATTAATACGGGCTGGTAGTAGGTGTTGGTAGGCAAGTCTTTTTTGCCTTGTAAATTTTTAATGACCCAGTCTGCTGCATCGCGTCCCATTTGTTCTTGGGGATGTGTTAGCGTTGTTAATTTGATATTCGCGTTTTTGGAGATATAGGAATTGTCCTGACCAATGATTGATAGATCATCAGGAATGGAAATTCCCAGTTTTCCACAGACATGTACAACTTCCAAGCCTACCTCGTCGTTGTAACACACAAGTGCAGTCAATTCATCTCGATTGTTGTTCAAATACACTTCCAAGTTAGCAGATAGGTCTGACTTTGACGACGTATCAAATGAAAGCACATGCTCCTGCTGGAACCGTAATTTGGCTTCCCCAAGTGCCTTGATAAAACCCTTCATTCTAAACTTCCCTTGCAAATCATCCATTTTCGCGATGATGCCGATCTGGGAATGTCCTTTGTTTATAAGCTCCTGAGTTGCCAGATAGCTGGATTGCACGTCATCCAGACAGAAGTAAGGAACTTCCAACTCTTCATAATAGGCATTGATCATCACCAATGGCACCTCCTGCTCCTTAAAAGACAGGTAGTAGGCGATATTAGGGTTGTATACATTGCTTCTGGTAGGTTCTATAATCAGTCCATCCACTCCGTAGGACAACATCATTTCCAACGCTTTTTTTTCCTGAGAGATATCATTATTTGTACTGGCTAACAGTAATGAATAATTATCTTCATTTAATCGGCTTTCAATGCCGCGGATAATTGAGGGGAAGATGTAATCCGAGATATAGGTCGTAATGACGCCGATTGTTTTATTATTTGTTTTTGCACCCGTTCTGGACCGATATTGGCTGCTGACGTACGTGCCAGATCCCCGCTCGCTCCGCAGGAATCCCTCGTTCGATAATTCTAGAATGGCCTTTCGAACTGTCTGCCGACTAACGTTATAATTTTCCTGTAATTCATATTCTGAAGGGATTTTCTCGCCTGCTTTATATGTTCCCGAGAGGATATAACTTTTAATATCATCAATAATGAGCTGGTACTTTGGCTTCATGCAATCCACTACTTTCATCTTTGTTCGAAAAAGTTGTACGTACACATTTTAGCATGAAATGCATGAAATGCAAATATAATGACAATTTTTGAGGTATTAACGGTACAAGTTTCGGTTTTATCCTTAGAAAAATAACGCAATAAATTGAATTAGGAAGATTCAATAATTTATGTAAGTATAACTTTTATAATATATTGACAGATGTACGTACATAAAATATACTGAGGCTGTTAGTAAGAGAAAGCGTATTCTTTTAGTTAAAATCTTCCGGTTGTTTCATTCAGTGACCAAAATGATCGGAAGTAGCTAGTATATGAGTCGCATCAGTTGGGTTAAGTTCCTTAAGTTAGATAGCGATATGAGCCATTTTATATCTGTGCAAACCGCGAACAGAGAGGGGATATATGTGATTATGAATCATGTAGACTTGAAAGAAGCGATAACCAAAGGAGAAACTTCACTCGGTATTGAATTTGGATCTACCCGAATTAAAGCGGTATTGATCGATCGTCGTTTCGAAACCATCGCAACAGGAAGTTATGAGTGGGAAAATTCGTTAAAAGATGGCTATTGGACGTACAACCAGGAGGATATAATAACAGGTCTCCAAACTGCTTATCGTGAACTGAAACAGGGAGTAGAAAGTAGTTACGGAGTCACTGTCCGGACTGTCGGTTCAATCGGATTTTCCGGTATGATGCACGGCTATATGGCATTCGACAGCATGGGGGAACTGTTAGTTCCGTTTCGTACTTGGCGTAATGCAACAACCGGAGCGGCAGCAAAAGAATTAACGGACTTGTTCCAAATTAATATTCCCGAGCGCTGGAGTATCGCTCATTTATACCAAGCCATATTGAACCAAGAGGAGCATGTGCCTCACATTGATTTCGTAACGACGCTGGCAGGATATATTCATTGGCTGCTGACCGGCAATAAAGTGATTGGTATTGGAGATGCTTCTGGCATCTTTCCTATAGATGAGTCAACCCATAATTACCATCCAACGATGGTTAAACAATTCGATGCATTAATCGCGGACAAAGGTTATCCGTGGAAGTTTAATGATCTATTTCCTAAAGTATCTCTCTCCGGTGAGCAAGCTGGTGAGCTTACGGCGGAGGGGGCTTTAATTCTGGATCCGACTGGCGATTTGCAATCCGGTATTCTGCTCTGTCCTCCAGAAGGTGATGCCGGTACAGGCATGGTAGCGACGAATAGTGTTAAAAAGCGTACTGGCAATATTTCCGTAGGCACTTCCGTTTTTGCGATGATTGTGTTGGAGAAAGAATTGTCCAAGGTTTATCCGGAGATCGATATGGTCACGACGCCGGACGGTAGTCCAGTCGGCATGGTGCATGCCAACAACTGCTCCAGCGATCTTAACGCGTGGATGGGATTGTTTCGTGAATTCTCCGACGCGATGGGGTTCAATGTTACTTCGGACAAATTATTCAGCGTACTGTTGAACAAGTCTCTCGAAGCTGATGCGGATGGGAGTGGTTTACTTAGCTATGGTTATCTCTCGGGCGAAAATATTACGGGATTGGATAAAGGACGGCCGTTGTTCGTTCGCTCGCCTGAAAGCAATTTTAATCTAGCTAACTTCATGCGGACACATCTATTCACGGCTTTCGGAGCGTTGAAGCTTGGAATGGATATTTTGACGGAAAACGAACAGGTGGCCATAGATAGCATCTTGGCTCACGGCGGCCTATTCAAGACCCCAGTTGTTGGACAAAAAGCTTTGGCGGCTGCGTTGAGTGTGCCGGTCTCGGTCATGTCCACGGCTGGCGAAGGCGGGGCATGGGGCATGGCACTTCTGGCTTCTTACATGACCAATAAAGATCAAGAAGAGAATTTATCAGATTTCCTTGAGTATAAAGTGTTTAAGGATGCCGAAGGTCAAGAGATAGCTCCGGAAGAAGCGGATGTTAAAGGGTTCCAAACATTTATCAAACGATATAAAGCAGGGCTTGCCATTGAACAAGCCGCAGTAGACCATCTGCTAGAGAATGGGAGGGATTAAAGTTGTTAGAACAACTGAAAGAAGAGGTATACCAAGCGAATTTGGATTTGCCCAAGCACGGACTCGTGAAATTCACTTGGGGCAATGCAAGCGCCATCGATCGTGAAAGTGGGCTGTTTGTAATCAAACCAAGCGGAGTCAGCTATGAGAAGATGAAACCAAGCGACATGGTCGTTGTAGATCTAGACGGAAAGGTCGTCGAAGGAGAGATGAGACCTTCTTCAGATACCGCAACTCACGCCGTGTTGTACAGACACTATCCGCAAATCGGTGGCATCGTGCATACTCACTCGACTTGGGCAACCATCTGGGCACAAGCGGGACTCGATGTACCCGTTATGGGAACGACGCATGCGGACACCTTCTACGGTGCAGTGCCTTGCGCACGGTTCTTGAACCAAGCGGAAGTTGACCGGGGATACGAAGCAGAGACGGGTCACGTTATTATCGAAACGTTTGAGAAGCTTGGATTGGATATTATGGCGATCCCAGCTGTCCTACTCCAAGGACATGCGCCTTTTACATGGGGGAAAGACGTAAAGTCGGCAGTCGTGAATAGCGTCGTGCTAGAAGAAGTGTGCAAAATGAATTTGTACGCGCGGCAATTGAACCATTTTGCCAAAGAACTGCCGCAAGGCATTTTGGATAAGCATTATCTTCGGAAGCACGGAAAAGATGCATATTACGGACAGAAGTAATAGCCATTATAAAATACGAAAAAAGGATGATTAAGATGTCAACAACAGTAGCTAAACAGTTTTGGTTCGTCGTAGGTTCGCAGCACCTATACGGGGAAGAAGCGTTGGCTGAAGTAAAAGCCCATGCGCAGACGATGACAGATGCCTTGAATAATAGCGGTGTACTCGCTTATCCGTTAGTCTTGCAGGACCTTGCTGTAAGTGCGGATAGAATTACAAGCATTATGAAAGAGATCAATTATCGCGACGAGGTAGCGGGTGTCATTACGTGGATGCATACGTTCTCGCCTGCAAAAATGTGGATTCAAGGTACGAAATTGTTACAGAAGCCCCTGCTTCACTTGGCAACCCAGTTCAATGAAAGTATTCCTTGGGGAACGATCGACATGGACTTCATGAACCTTAACCAGGCTGCTCACGGCGACCGCGAATATGGCTTCATTAATGCCCGTCTCAAAAAACAAAATAAAATCATCGTAGGCTACTGGGAACGTTCCGAAGTGCAGCAACAGATTGCGGATTGGATGGACGTAGCGGTTGCTTATAACGAAAGTTTCAACATTAAAGTGGCCCGTTTTGGCGACAACATGCGTAATGTTGGAGTAACAGAAGGGGACAAGGTCGAAGCTCAAATTCAATTTGGATGGACCGTGGATTATTATGGCATTGGCGACCTCGTGCAATACGTTAATGAAGTTACGGAGCAGGAAGTTGATCATTTGATGACCGAATATGCGGAACTCTATGAATTCGATTACGGCATGAACAGCAAAGATGCTTGGGAAGCGAGCGTCAGAGTTCAAGCAAGCTATGAAATCGCCCTTAAAAGATTCTTTGAAGAGAAAGGTTATAATGCCTTCACGACAAACTTTGAAGATTTGCATGGAATGAAACAGCTTCCTGGTCTTGCTGTTCAACGTCTCATGTCACAAGGCTATGGCTTTGCTGGCGAGGGCGACTGGAAAACAGCTGCACTTGATCGTTTGCTGAAAGTGATGAGTCGTAATCAGAACACGGGCTTTATGGAGGATTACACCTATGAAATGGCGGTAGGTCAGGAAGCCATTCTGCAATCCCATATGCTCGAGGTAGATCCGTCCTTGGCAAGCAACAAGCCGAAAATTATTGTTTCCCCTCTTGGAATCGGCGATCGCGAAGATCCGGCTCGTCTGGTATTTGACGGTAAAGCTGGCGAAGGCGTCGTTGTATCCATGGTTGACCTCGGCACTCATTATAAATTGCTAATTAACGAGGTTTCCGCATTCGAACCGACCGTTCCGGCTCCTAATCTTCCTGTTGCTCGCGTCCTATGGACAGTGAAGCCGAATTTCCAGGATGGAGTGAAAGCTTGGATCGAGAATGGCGGCGGCCACCATACCGTTGTTTCTTTGAACCTGACTACAGATCAGATCATAACCTACGCCAAGCTAGTTAACTTGGAATACGTCGTAATTAAGTAGTTTGGTTATGTTCTATATCGCTTAATAGATGTTACATTGAACCGTATCCTAAGCAAAGATATAAAATGCAAAGAGCCCTTCAATCACGAAGGGCTCTTTACATTTATCATACATAATACTTAATTTTTTTGAAAAAACCATTTTTGTAATAATGTTTATTAGATGCTTAGTGTTAGGGTTTAGCCTGCAGCCCAAACATCTAATTCAATTTTTAATTCGGGTAAACCTAACCCACTAATATAAGCAACTGTCATGGAAGGAGGAGTAGGACCCAATACCTTATCCCAAATAGCATAGAAATGATCCCAATCGATCTCTTCTGTAGCCCAAATGTTGATTTTAATGACATGATCAGGAGTCAACTTTTGAGATGCAAGGATATTAACAATATTACTCATGGTATTGGTTACTTGTTGATTAAAATCTGAAGGAATATTATTGTTTTGATCAATACCAATTTGACCAGAAAAAACAAACATTTCAGCATTTCTGCTTATTTTTGTTACATGACTATAGCTTCCAACTGGTTTTGCAATATTTTCTGGATTATATCTATGAATTACATTATTGATTAAATTCATTGAGTAGATTCTCCTTATAAATAGAAAATACATAACTATTGACAGGTTATATACTTTCACTGTTTTTTCACTTCACTTAATATTGGACAGACTTATCCCGTCAATATCAATTTTAGAAAAAGACAGCAGTAGAATACCCAATACCAAAGGATAAAAATTTAATCGATCTCTTCTTCATCAAGTATTCCTCCTTAATATTTATAAGTAAAATAATATACAGCAGAATAATAACATTAAATGAAGAGAAATAATAGTATATTCAACTGATACTTTTGAATAATTTCTGAAAGTAGTATCGTATTGACTGCATATCAATGTATATAATTACTTATTTACTTATACAACCATATCCCCGAAACTGTCATTACCCCTGGCAATGCAGCCTCGTCCACTGATACATTGTCATACCAGCCACCTACTGCGAGATTGAGCACTAGATAGAAAGACTCGTTAAAGGGCATAATGTTCGGTTGCTGGCGACGCTTGGCGTAGCAATGTCCATCTACTAGCCATCTAATCGATTTAGCATCCCATTCTAGCGCATAGTCATGAAACTCGTTAATGGTACTATTTTTCAGCTGATGAGAGAATTCATCGGTTACTTTATGGTCCCAATCTTTTCCGTAGTGTAGCGTACCAGATACTTGCTTAGGCAGGCGTCCTTTCGCTTCCATAATATCAATCTCACCTGAGGCAGGCCAAGGTCCATAAACCTCTTGCTGTGGAAGCAACCAGATGGCAGGCCACAATCCCTGTCCTACTGGAAGTTTTGCGCGGATAACTATTTTTCCATAGCAAAAAGAAAGATGATTTTTAGTGTCTAACCGAGCGGAGGTATAAGCAAAGCTTCGTCCGTCTACTTCGGTAATTTCGCGGCGCGCGCATAGGTTTAAGCCAAATTCATTGAAATACAGGTTGTTCGAATTCCCCGTATAAAACTGCTGTTCACCGTTACCCCAACCCGGGCATACGACATTACCATGACTATCAAGCAAGTCATTACCAAGGCGAATGTTCCATGAACTTAAATCAGTATTACTATCTACAAAATCCTGCTGCCATATAAGCTTGTTCATCCCTGCACACTCCTTTCATCTATTCATAGCATACTTAATTTTAATATATGGTCAATCGAATCTAAAAAATTGGGATAAGGTCAAAAATGGTGGCCTTTTTTTTCTATGCGCATTTTCATACGATGTAATGGAAGGGGGCGCACAATATGATCCAACACAAAAATGGACGAATGAAGACATTCTTAAATCAGTGGCAATTGCAAAGCATGGTAATCCCCGGTATTATCTGGATGGCAATCTTTTGTTATATCCCAATGTTTTGGCTAATTATTGCATTTATGGACTTTAGCATTGCTAAACCTATGCTGCAATCGCCATTTGTCGGATTAAAACACTTCCAAGATTTTATGACAGATGACCGTTTCTGGCGTTCTATCCGCAATACGCTAGGGATGAGCAGCATTAAGTTATTGCTTGGCTTTCCAATCCCTATTCTATTTGCCTTAATGCTCAATGAAATAAGAAGTATTCGATTTAAGCGTACTGTTCAAACCATTTCGTACTTGCCACACTTTATTGCTTGGACGATTTTTGGCGGGATCATGCTCAACTGGCTTGGTGAAGGCGGATTAATCAACCAACTAATGATGGCATTAGGGTTTCAAGATCGCGAAATTTTGTATAACAGTGATCCAAAGTACTTTTGGTGGATTACTTATTTCTCCGATACGCTCAAAGAAACTGGATGGAGCGCTATCATCTATATAGCTGCAATATCTGGTATAGATCCAGCGCTATATGAAGCGGCAGAGCTCGACGGTGCCAACCGCTGGCAACGCATGTGGCATATTACCATTCAGAGTATCCGCCCTACCATTGCAATACTGTTTATCCTCGCAGTTGCTGGAATATTGGGTAGCAACTTTGAACAGATCTTTATGTTAAAGAACAACATGAATATGAAGATGGCTGAAAGTCTGGATTTGTATATTTATAACATGGGCTTGGTATCTGGGCGCTATTCGTTCTCAACCGCCGTCTTGTTTGCCCGCTCGATTGTAGCGCTAGGGCTATTGTTCTTGGCTAATCACACATCTAAAAAACTAACTGGCGATAGTATTTTCTAACTAGGAGGGCAGATACATGAAAAAAAGCATAAGATTTCGGCGCATCGGAGTATTTGATGTCTGCAATGCTGTGCTGATGTTGGCTGTTTGCTTTATAACGCTGTACCCGATGTGGTTTGTATTTATTAACTCACTTAATGCGCCGGAGCATGCCATACTCGGTACAGTTAACTGGTTTCCAAAGAATCTATCGCTCGATAGTTACAGTATCGTATTTAATGATAAAGGTTTGATGAACGGTTTTTACATTACTACAATGCGTACAGTAATAGGGACAGCGGTGCATGTGCTGTTTACTGCTATTATAGCTTACGGCTTGAGCAAGACTAATCTTATTGGTCGCAAGGTATATATGAAAATCGCTTTAATTACGATGTTGTTTTCTGGTGGATTGATTCCGTCGTTTATTCTAATGACTAAGTTAGGATTATACGATAACTTCTTAGTATTCATCATTCCTGCAATGTACACATTTTTCAATATGATTATTTTTATGAGCTTCTTTCGAACGATCCCGGACAGCTTAGAGGAATCGGCAAAGGTAGACGGTGCTTCGGATTATGGCGTGCTGTTTAAAATTGTCATGCCTAACAGTATGGCTGTCATTGCTACGATATCGCTTTTCTCAGCTGTATATCATTGGAACGATTATTATCAAGGAGTAATTTACATTTACTCACAGGATAAAGTGCCACTGCAAACAATGCTATACAAAATCGTAGCAGAGAATTCTATGTCCTTCATGCAGCAGCAAGCGATGGCTCAGTTCGGAGCGAAACTACCAGGTAACTCCATTAAGTTTGCATCAATGATGGTGGCTACATTACCTATTCTTATGTTTTATCCCTTTATTCAGCGCTATCTTGTCAAAGGTGTAATGATTGGTGCGATTAAAGGGTAAATGTCATATGCCAATCTAAGCTGTTATGTAGAGAAGCATGTGATATAAATATAAAAAGTAAAATCGTAAAAAAGAAAGGGTGTTGATGTAATGAAACGTAATCTTATGAAGCAAAGATTAGCTCTTATTCTATTCGTAATACTTATGCTGGCAATAGCAGCATGTAGCAAGACTGAGAAAACTGAACCTGCACCGTCGCCTACCGTTAACGATAAGTCGGAGACCCCGCCTAGCGAATCAACGTTAAACCCAGATGAGGCTGCATGGAAGCTTGATACTAGCCCTGTCGATTTGACATGGTTTGTAGGAGCATCTTGGTATGGTAACAGCTGGGGAGAAAGCTTAACTTCCAAGTATGTAACAGAGAAAACAGGCGTTAATGTTAAGATAGAGGTACCTTCTGGCGAAGCCAACGAGCAAATTACGTTGATGATGACTTCTGGTAAACTGCCAGACTTAATTACTATGGGCTCTTGGGAAAACGCTGTCAAAAAGTTATGGGAAGGCGATCATGTATATGCTCTGAATGAATTGGCAGATCAATATGATCCATACTTCTTCAAGGTGGCAGGAGACGGTACATTAAAGTGGTATCGTCAAGAAAATGGCAATACGTATGGCGTTCCTAACGATTCATATAGCCCTAACCTAATGCATGAAACTGGGATGACGGCTGCCAACCAAACCTTCCTCGTGCGTAAAGATCTATATGAAGAGATGGGTAGCCCGGACTTAAGTACACCAGAAGGCTTCCTGAACGCACTTCAATTGATAAAGGATAAATATCCCGAGTATAAGGGGCAACCGATTAGTCCCTTCTTTGCACAAGGGAATGTTCCATATGGTATGAGTGAGTATCTACAAAACCTGTTAGCTGTTCCATTTGAAAAAGACGGAAAGGTATACGACCGTACGACCGATCCGGATTATATCGCATGGTTAAAAACGTTCCGTACAGCCTATGAGCGTGGGCTACTTAATGTAGATTTTCTAGTTGATTCAGATAGTCAAGTAGAAGAAAAAACGAACAATGCTCGTTACTTTATGATGATTCGCGAATGGAACGGAATGACGGCAGTTAATCCTTTGTTAGCTGCTAGTGAAAATCCGGATTCTTACTACATTGCTGTGGATGGACCGCAGAATAGCAATGGTGACAAAGCCAAACTGTTCCCAGGTAACATGGATGGCTGGATGGTAACGATGATTAGTAAATCTAACAAAAACCCTGAACGTGCTATTCGCTTTTTGACATACTTGGCTAGCGAAGAAGGCCAAATGGATTTATTCCTTGGTAAGGAAGGCGAAACATGGGAAATGGTAGATGGTAAGCCGAAGTTTAAACCTGAAATGGTAGATCTGCTTGAAACTGATGTTGTAAAAATGGAAAAGGATTACGGCATTATGGATACTTACTGGATGGTTAGAAATCCGGTAATTATTAACCAATGGAGACCTGAGAAAGTTGCTGTAATTAAGCAAATGGAGGACTTCGCTAACAGCCAGGCCGATATTGATAGTGGTATATACAAAGGTTTAGATCCACAAGGTGATTCTGATGCTGCAGTAGCATGGGCGCGGATCTCTCAAAGTTGGGCGGAAGTGATGCCTGAGCTTATTACAGCCAAAGATGAAGCTGCATTTGATAAAATATTTGCGGATTTCATCGAACGTCGTGCGAGTTATGGTTTTGATCTAGTGACGGAATTCAGACAGGCTGAACTCGATGTAAGAAAAGCAAAAATGGCGGAATAACTTATCAATAGAAATGCCGGTCATCAATATGATGGCCGGTATTATCTACTTTACCGAGCTTAACAATTTTCCGGAAGTAGATAGTTAACTGACCCAATAGTTGTAATATATGGTATATTACAAAAATGGGGAGGGTACTTATATGAAGTATCTGCTTAACAAGATGAGAAAGATATATCGTAATTCTCGCATCTCTCAAAAGTTATTTCTATCCTTTAGTATATTGATCGTCATCCCTGCTATTGTAGTATCTTTTTTGTTTATTCGCATTCAGGAAACTCAGCTATATAAGGACGCTATGTCCACAGGAAGTAGCCATGTTTCACGACTAAATGAACAGTTACGTAGCAAAATGGATATTGTTGAAAACGCTTCCTCTACCGCTCTGACTCAAAAAGCATTTGTCGATTTTATTCACTCCAATATGCGTGAGGATGGCTTGCGGCTGGTAAAATTTAGACAAAATCAATTCGAGCAGATGCATAATATTATCGAAAGTCACGAGCTAATAAGCGAACTTAGCTTTTATGTAGATAACCCGAATTTGTATGAAATCTGGCCCGAAATCTACCATTATGACAAGTTTTGGCCGCAGGATTACTGGGTAACTCTTCGGGATGAAGGGGGCGCAACTTACAATATCTTTGCTTTTCAAGATGGTGAGCATACATTATCCTACTACAGGCTTGTACGTCTTCAAGGTCAGCAACAGCAACGTCCAAGTATTATGGAAATTCGAGTTAAGCACAGTGTGTTTTTCAGCGACCTGCTCGAGGAAACCGGGGGAGATTTCTTTTCTGTTTTGATGGACGGAACGAATCCTTCTAGGTATGTATACAATCCCAAGCATGAGTTTTCTCAAAATGCTGGGGACAATCTCGGCGAAATTTTTGCTAGTATTTACGGGCAGTTAGATGTGTTAGAACAGAATAGCCCCGTTAAGGTCAGTGTAGGAGATAACACTTACTACGCGATATACCGTTACATCGCTCCACTTGACGCCTATGTGGTGGATATTGCTTCGCACCAAGCACTAATGAAGGGGCCTCGTAGTTGGTACCTATTAGTTGTAGCGATTACATTGTGTGTGCTGCTACTAATAATGATACTAGTATCGCATACTACTCGGCGTATATTTCGTCGGTTGGACAGCGTGCTATCTTCTATGCGTAAGGTAAGAAAAGGTCAACTGGATGCGAAGATTGATACTGGTCTCGATGACAATGAGACTGGCGATGAAATTGACGAGGTGGCTATAAACTATAACAAAATGTTGGATGAGGTTAAAGGGCTAATGACGCAGGTGGTAGATAAGCAGCTAATTGCCAAAAACGCACAGTTGCACTCACTTCATTCGCAGATCAATTCACATTTTCTTTATAACGCACTGGAATCTATCCGTATGCTAGCGGTAGTTGAGCGGCAGCCTGCTATTGCTGATGCACTAGTCTCGTTAGGTTCATTGCTTCGTTACAGTATGAAATGGAGAAGTGATACCGTTACGCTTAGTGAGGAACTTGCTAACATACAAAGCTACATTCAATTCATGAACTTTATGGAAGGTAGAAACATTGTATTATCTGCGGAGCTCCCTGAGGAAGTACTTCGTTATACTATTCCTAAAATGTGCATGCAGCCCTTAGTTGAAAATGTCGTTCATCACGCAGCACCACACGGTGGTAGTGTGAACATTGGAATTACTGTACGAATAGAGAACAAAAGCTTATTACTAATCGAAATATTTGATGACGGTGTGGGAGTTGAACCCAACATGCTTGCTAGTCTGCAGGATGTACTGCAGGGTGACTCAGATACACCAATCGTAACTAGTAAAAATGGGCTTGGTTTAGAAAACGTGCATAAGCGATTGCAACTTCATTATGGCAAAGGATGCGGTCTTTGGATTGATAGTGTGCAGGGCAAATATACTTGTATCACCATTCGCTTGCCTTGGGAAAATGTGAATCTTGGAGGGTGGTAGGCATGATCAACATTTTAATCGTGGACGATCAGAAGCATATACGCGATGGCCTGCAGGCTATGCTGCGCCAATTTCCATTGCAGATTAATGATATCTACTGCGCGGCCAACGGAATTGAGGCATTACAATTATTGCGTCAGACTAGCATCCAGCTCGTAATTACCGATATTATGATGCCAGATATGGATGGTCTTACGCTAATGGCGCACACCAGAGATGAGCGTATCAAAGTGGATTACCTAATTATTAGTGGCTATAGCGACTTTGCCTATGCGCAAAAAGCGATTGGGCTTGGGGCAAAGGGTTACTTGCTCAAACCTGTGAAGCAGGATGATCTGCAAACCGCGGTAGAGCATGTATGGCAGGAGATAAAAACCCAACAGGAGCTCTCACATAATATGATACATTTATCCCGCCGCGCCCAAGAGACTGATCTCAAAGAGTTGTGCATGTTTATGCAGGGTGCTGCCAATGACGATATGTGGGTGCAACACACCGAGCAGCAAAATCCAGAGCTGTGGCGCAATTACCGCCTTTGTCTACTACGGGAGGAATTATGGATTAACCAACCTGGGGCAATTAGTGCTCATAGTATGGAATCGATTGCTTATAACGTCTATGGCAGACAGGGATGTATATGTCTGCAACAAGGTCCACACATTATTCTTGCCGTTGATGCAAACGTAGATATTAGTGCTTTACCCAATGCACTCAAGGCTGGGCGAATTAATGCTATCACTGCCATGACTGACCCGAAGCAAGGTTTAAAGACGCTACCGGGCAGTTATACACAAGTGCTAGAGTTATACCGCCATAGCTACTTGTTTCCAGATAAGCACTGCATCCTACCTATCCACATTGAGCGATTGGAGCAGCAATGGCAACTTCCACATGAGCAGTTATATGCTTTGTTCCAGTTAATCGGAGCTAAAAATAGTAGTGAAATCACCCAAGGAATCTCGATGATGTTCCACAAAGATTTACTACAACGCTACCATATCCGCTATACACAGCAACTTTGCCGCGCTACGGTTCAGATGTTGGAGGAATATGAACGTGTTATTCGCCCCTATATGGGAGAAGAAGCGCTGGATATAGAATGTTTGCGTAATCTCTTCGATTATCCAGGAATTCGTGATTATATTCAGGCACTACAACAGCAGCTACTTCGACTGAACCAGTTTTATTATGAATATAAGTGCAGCTACCGCAACTCGCAAGACTTGAACGAAGCAATCCGCTATATTCATGAAAGTTACCATAAGCCGCTGGATTTGGCGATGGTATCTAACCATGTATCACTTAATTATGCTTATTTTTCAAACCTATTTAAGAAAAATATCGGTAAAGGCTTTGCAGAATATTTACGCGATGTGCGTCTAGATAAAGCAAGAAAATTACTTGCCGAAACCGAACATAAAATTGTCGAGGTAGCTGCAATGGTTGGGTATGAAAGTTATAAAAGCTTTACACGCGCATTTCGCGACGTGATGAATATGCAACCGACGGAGTATCGCCAGCTAATGAGACGGAAGTATGAGCGGGAAGAAAAATATCATGATACAGCGTTGTGAACTTAGCAGTGCCTTCACATATTAAGAAGGCTTCACACCTACTCAAGTTGGCAATTGAATTCTAGACAGTTTTTTAAGTTTTTGAGTATATCTAGAAATCTATAATCAGCCGACAAAAAACCGGACTATTACGAAATTATTTTCTGTATCTCGTAATAGTCCGGTTTTCTTTTTAACATCGTTGAGGATTTTTGTTACCATTGGGCAAGAAAAATAATCAATTTAGTTATTTGCTAATCAAGAGTTTATTTGGAAGCTGTGACAGATATATTATCCGGATAACGATTAAACGCACCATGCATGACAGGACCGACAAATTCGTTCAGCTTCCAGCCGTGAGCAATGGCAGCGGTAACGAATTTTTTTGCATGAAGCACGGCATCAAAAATACCCTCGCCATTAGCAAGATTCGCTGTGATAGCCGCGGCAAATGTGCAACCTGCTCCGTGATTGTAGGACGTTTTTAACTTTTCGGTTTCTAATTGGACAAATGAATCGCCATCATAGAAAAGATCGACAGCTTTGTCGTGTTGCAACGCTCGTCCACCCTTAATAACGACATTTTTGGCACCTAGATCATATATCTTTTGAGCAGCGTTTTTCATGTCATCAATCGTTCTTAGTGTGCCTAATTGCGACAATTGTCCTGCTTCAAAAAGATTCGGCGTTGTAATTATAGCTTTACTTAGTAGCAATTCGCGTGCCGCATCAACCGTCTCCGGAAGCAAAACCTCATCTTCTCCTTTACAAATCATGACAGGATCGATCACCACATTTTTTAATTGATATTTATCAATATATTTAGCCCCTAGTTCCACAATTTCAACGGAACCGAGCATACCTGTTTTCATGGCATCAAGATTGGTGGAAAAGGCACATTTGAGCTGAGCTTCAACTGCTGCGGAATCGATCGGGAATACATTATGCTTCCAGCCTGCCTCTGGGTCCATTGCTACTATACATGTTAGAGCGGTCATTCCATATGTACCATGTTCTTGAAATGTTTTTAGATCTGCTTGTATACCGCTACCACCACTAGTATCGGATCCTGCTAGTGTTAATGTTTTCATTAAACTCATTATTATTGCTCCTTATATTTCAAAATATTGTTTGTTAATAATTGAACCTTAGCTTTCAGACTTGTTGAGTTAAAGTGACCTTATTAAGAATATTTATGTATCATTAGATTTAAATAGCTCCGAAATTGTTCAACATATGTTTTGGGCTCTAATATCTCTAGATTTGTACCGAAACTTGCTAGAAATCGAAACCCAGTACTGTTTTGAGGAACATAAATTGTTGCTAAGAGGTATTCGGTGCTATAGTTTTCAATACTCTTTCGACCGTACCTTTCAATAAATTGATCTTTTATGCTAGGTGCAATTAACGCCTTCATAGTGACCAGTTGCGATTGATATATTGTTTTTTGTTTTTGTTCTAATAAATAATCTCGAGGGTTAAATGTATGTTCATCCATAGTAAAATTATCAATTCTAGACAATTTAAATGTTCTATAGCTCTGACGATGTAGACAGAAACCCTTCAAATACCAACTCATTTCGCTAAAATGAAGCTGATATGGCTCAATTATTCGATTTGTTGCCATACCATCTTTATCAATATAATCAAAGGTAACTAACTTTTTCCTTAATATTGATTCCTGACAGATATTCAAGGTTTGAAGAATCTCAGAACGACCCTCCCAATCATAAAATGATAAGTGAATTGAACCTCTCCAGGATGCTGATCCTACCATCGCATCAATTTTTTCTATATTATCCCTTCGATTGAATTCTCTTTAGGTAATATTATTTTATAAAGCTATAATAGGTGACAACCTAGCTGTCACCTATTATAGCTTATACGTCATGTATTACAAGAAGGAGGTTTTTTTCATGTCAGTTATTGTATACTTAAATTTTTATTAGAATGTAACTGGCGAGTTGGTAAAGGCAATAATTTACTAATTAGTATCATTATTGATGATAAACAAATAATGAAAAATCACTTTTCTAACTTGTCTGTGGGTGGTTATGTTATTATGCCATTATCAGAGATGCCTTGGTCTTCCTGTTTCGGAATGTTGGTAGATAAATTTGGTGTCTTTTGGAAGTTTAATAGTGACGCTGATAAGTTTCTGGATAAAGTTATAGATCAAAGGCTAAAAGAGGAAAAGAAAGTTTAATAGAATTTCATGGAGTTGTAAAAAAGTCAAAAGTGTAAATTATCTTATACATTTTCGACTTAATGATATTTAAGTTTTTGCTATATTGCCTCAACTACCTTGATTGACTAAGAAGTATAGTATGTCATTTATCGTCCGCTGTCATTTTCAATGGCAGTGTTTTTTTATTGGCAATGAGAACAAATAGAAGCTAGACCTAAAAAATTGGGTCATAACAAAAACAATTGTACCTTTTCAGTCATTTAACATTTTAGTTAGAATAAAGATGAATAAAAATGTAAGCGGTTTCTATAATGAGGGAGGGTAATTTATGAATTTGAAACGGGAGCAATATACGGACAAATGGTTTAAGCAAAGGGTATTAAGTTTGTTTTTAGTAGTAGTGATGTTGTCTAGCGTGGGTCTGTTACCAACTTCTAAGGTTCAGACAGCTGAGGCAGCAGCATCTACGGTTTCCTCTATGGCTTACTTTTCAGCTGCAGACGGACCTGTTATCTCAAAATCGGGGGTTGGTTCGGCTAGTTACGGTTTTGTAATGCCTATTTTCAACGGGGGCTCCGCAACATGGGAAGATGTGTCCAATGACTTAGGTGTAAATGTTAAGGTCAATGGCAACTGGGTCGATATTGACAGTGTTGGGGGCTTTATTTACAACCAAAACTGGGGACACTGGAGCGACGGAGGGATGAATGGTTATTGGTTTACCCTCTCCACAACGACAGAAATTCAGCTTTTCTCCAAGGCAAATGGAGTTAAACTTGATTACACACTTGCGTTCCAAAATATTAACAAAACAACGATCACTGCTATGACATCTACACAAGGGTCGCAGATTACAGCCGGCTTTACAGGTGGAGCAGGTTTTACTTATCCGATGTTCAACAATGATCCTGCAATCCCTTATGCAGCTGTAGCTGAGGATTTGAAAGTGTATATAAAACCTGTAAACAGCAGCACATGGATTGATTTAGAAAATAACGCAGCTAGCGGCTGGATCTATGATAACAACTTTGGTCAATTTACTGAAGGTGGTGGCGGCTTCTGGTTTACAGTAACGGAGTCTATGAATGTAAAGTTAGAATCAAAAACTTCATCAGCTAGCGTTATTTATACAATTAACTTTAACGTCCCAGTAAGAAACTCATATGTCATTACACCGTATGATGGAACGAGCTTCACGGCAGATAATAATGGCGTCATAGGGGTACCTCTACCTAAGATTGACGGAGGTGCACCAATAGGTACTGAGCTTGGAAATTTTGTATACCAGATTAATATAAACGGACAATGGGTAGACATGAGTAACTCTAGCCAAAGTGGATTTTTATACTCTGGTAGCGGCTATAATAACATGTCAGATGCCAATCAATGGGGATATTGGGCAGACTATATCTATGGACTTTGGTTTCAGCCTGTACAGGAGGATATGCAGATTCGAATTGGATATCCACTAAATGGACAATCAGGCGGGAGTGTCGGTAGCAATTTTGTTTACTATACCTTTATCGGCAATCCAGATGCTCCTCGCCCTGATGTAACCGATCATGACGATATTACAATTGGAACGCCGAGCAATCCAGCCATTGATGGAATGACGCTTAATTGGCAGGATGAGTTTAACGGAACAGAACTCGATATGAACAAATGGAATTATGAAACAGGTTATTATATTAGTGACGATATCCATAGCTGGGGTTGGGGAAATGCTGAGTTAGCGCATTATACAGATAGTAATCAAAATGTATTTGTTCAGGATGGTAAGCTGAATATAAGAGCTCTGAATGAGCCAAAATCATTCCCACAAGATCCTAGCCGATATGCACAATATTCTTCTGGCAAACTCAATACAAAAGGACATCTTTCCCTTCATTATGGTAGAGTGGACATTCGTGCAAAATTGCCTACAGGTAATGGCGTATGGCCAGCACTGTGGATGCTTCCGGAAGATTCAATTTATGGCGCATGGGCAGCATCTGGAGAAATAGATATTATGGAAGCGAAAGGGCGTTTGCCAGGCACTACCAGTGGTGCAATACACTATGGCGGTCAATGGCCTGTGAATAGATATTTGGCAGGTGAATATCACTTCCCTGAAGGTGAGACCTTTGCAAATGATTTTCATGTGTATACGATGATTTGGGAAGAGGACAACATTAAATGGTATGTAGATGGAAAGTTCTTCTTTAAGGTTACTAATGATCAATGGTACTCTGCAGCCGCACCTAATAATCCGAATGCACCTTTTGACGAGCCTTTCTACATTATTATGAATCTAGCTATCGGTGGATATTTTGATGGACTTCTGTCTCCAGATCCAGCTGATATTCCTGCAACAATGCAGGTGGATTATGTACGCGTATATAAGGAAAGTGACGGAAACACGGAAAACGTGTCCGTTACCGATGTAACATTAAATCAAACTACTGCACAGGTGGAAGTCGGACAGAATGTACAGTTAACTGCTAGTGTTGCGCCGTCTAATGCGACAAACAAACAGGTAGTTTGGACTGTTTCCAATGCTGGTGTGGCTTCAGTGAGTCAGAATGGGTTAGTGACGGGGATTACTGCAGGAACGGCAACGGTCACGGCTACAACAATTGATGGAAATAAAATTGCTACCGCCGCTATTACTGTTCTACCGGGAGCATCTACAATTATAGTCATCGGGGATGCGGTTAGGGGACTCAAGAAGATTGGCAATGACATAACATTTTATGTAAATGGGGCAACTTTTGCCGATCTACACTATAAGTTAAATAACGGTCAACAGCAGAACGTAGCTATGGTACCGATTGGAAATGGTAATTATACCTATTCGGTAAATAATCTGCAATCTGGCGATACTCTTGAGTATTTTTTTACTTATAATCCGGGGCAAGGGGCACTGGATACCCCTACACTCACGTATATTCATGGAGTAACCCAAGGAACAGTAGAGTAAATCTGATAATAAATCAGACAAGTTTTCTCTTATGAGAGAGCTTGTCTGATTTTTTTGTCTGTGAGAGTATGAAAAAAATGTGAGGTAATGTAACTCGATATAATGAGATTATATAACTATATAACATTAAAGGTTAGGTATATTATTAGAATAGAGATAGTCTATGTTATATTACATCACACTTAATGCTTTATTTCTTTGAAAATTAATATTTAAGAGAAAAGTTAATTATAATTATTGACGAAAAAATACTATAATGTTATATTTCCTTACATACAATAAAAGGAGATGAGTCGTAATGAGTAAATTAAAACGTCTGCGTAAATCTAAAAGTAATCATTCTAGTTCCACTCGCTCTGAATATTCATCAGCAAAAAATAATTGGGGTAAAAAGCAGGTTATAGCTACTTCAATAGCGTTATCTGTTATTGCTTCTGGTGTAATTCCTTTTCAAACAGCTGATGCTTTAACTCGAGTAACTTCAGAAAGTGGAACAGTATGGGAAATTCACGATAATTTTGCCCCTAGTTTAGACACTGGAAGCTTGCGTACAGTCGGGAATACACAAGTACAAGGCTTTGGTAATATATTTGTTAAAGTGTCATCACCTTCGGCTTCGCTAATGAATGGTCAAATGATGCGTGGGTTTAACTTGAAATACGATGGCACTAATAAATTCATTTCGACTCAATCTGTAAATCTAGGAAATATATTAATTACACGTGAGGTGTACATTGATAGAGTAACTAATAGAACTAGATTCTTTGATACATTCACGAATATAAATAGTGAAGCTGTAACGGTTGATGTATCTTTCGGCGGATCTTTAGGGTATGGTACTACTACTAATGCTGCAAAAATAAAGGCAACCTCCTCTGACGATCTAGATGTAACTACGGATGATTCTTGGATTGTCGTAGATAGCGATGCTAGAAATAATAAGCCAGTAGGTATTGCAATTGGATCTCCAGATCCATTTGATAATGGATTAACTGGACTAGGTAATCAGCAAAAGGATCCATTTACAACACCGTTAGTTAAGTCTGGAAATGATGCAAATTTCTATGGTTTCATTAATACATTAAGTATTGAGCCAGGTGAGTCAAAATCTCTAGTAAATTATGTACAAGTTGGAGAAGCTGGTGAGGAAGGGTTAGTAAAAATGGTTACTATGCTAGATGAACTTAATAGTCAGCTAGATGTAACTGGTTTAACCAACGCACAAATCCTTTCCATTAGCAACTGGGATATATCTGGTATAGAGGGGCTTGATACTGGAGATAAGCTAGCTATTCCAGATGCTCCTACAATGAAAGAATTCGTGACTTCATCCCCATATGATGTTACGAATAAATCAATTGCAGAAATGCAGCAGGATATGATTAATGGTAAAACGACTTCTGTAGAAATTACTCAAGCATATTTAGATAGAATTAATGCATACGATAAGGGTCAATTAGGATTCCATGCATTCTTACATGAATCTGAAACTGCACTTGTGCAAGCGAAAGCTGCTGATAATGCTCGTGCATCAGGTGCAACAGGTGATCTGCTAGGTATTCCAATTGCAATTAAAGATATTTATGATACAAAGGATATGCCTACTACAGGTGGTACAAAAGCTCTTGAAGGCTGGCGACCAAGTTCTGATGCATTCCAAGTGGCTAAGCTAAGAGAAGCTGGAGCTATAATTATTGGTAAAGTAAATACTTCTGAGTTCGCTAATAGCGGAAGTTTTAGTGAGAGTGGTTGGATGCAAACATGGAATGCACTATATCCATCAAAAACATCTTTTGGTTCAAGTGGAGGATCAGCAGTATCTGTTGCCGCTGATTTTGCAGCAGCAGCAATGGGATCGCAAACAGGAGTGTCTCTATATGCACCAAGTACAGGTGCGAGCTTAACTAACTTCCGCGGGACAGACGGTATGGCAAGTGCTACTGGTGTAATGCCACTCACTTGGGGACAAGATTATGCAGGTCCAATAGCTAAAACAGTAACTGATCTAGCTATTCTGTTAAATGCTACAACGGGTACGGATCCACAGGATATTTTCACAGTGACTGCCGATGCAGATAATAAGCGTCCAGCTGACTGGAAGGAATCACTAGATGCTAATGCATTGCAAGGTAAGAAAATAGGATATATTCCTGCATCCTTCGTATCAACATTTGCGACTGATGATACTGGACAAGCAGTAATGAATAAATTCTCGGAGCTTGAAGCAGCTGGTGCGACAATGGTTGAAATGTCAGCAGTACCATCAGCACCAAGTCGTCCATCAGGTATCAATGGATCTACAGAAGGTTGGGCACGTTATATAGAGCTTCATAAAGATTTCCCTTACATTGATGGAGCAAGTGTACTAGCTTCAGAGGAAGTGCTTATTTATAATCAAAGAACATATAGTACTCCTATTCGTATGACAGAACAGGCTGTACAAGATTATATTAAGTATAGAACTGACTATAAGGATGTTATTAAAGGATGGATGGACGAGAATGGCGTGGATGCTGTTGTTTACGCAGGATTTATTAGTGACGTATATAACAATGACGCAGCTGCTTCACAATTAAGTTCTGACCGTGGAACGGGTGTACTAACGTCTAATGTTGGACTACCTACCGTAGTTGTACCAGTAGGGACGAACGCTAGTGGATATTCAATTTCTATGCAACTTGTTGGTAGAGCTTGGGATGATGCAAAAATTTTGGGTATGGGCTATGCTCTAGAGCAACAAAGTCAAGCTAGATTACATTCAACATTTGTTCCTGCACTTCGATACGTTTCAGGTCCAGGCACAGATAATGGAGGAGTAACCCCTCCAACACCAACACCAACACCAACACCAACACCAGTCCCAACAGATAAGCCGGAAGTTGTTAGTTTTGTAGATACAACTGATCATTGGGCTAAAGCAAGCATTGACGTTCTTATTACTGAGGGATTACTAAACGGTTATTCAGATGGAACATTCCGTCCAGATTCAGGTTTGACTCGCGCTGAAGCGATTAAAGTAATTACAACTTACTTGGGACTAGAAGGACAAGTAAGTAGCTTTACAGATGTAACTTCAAATCACTGGGCTAATACGTATATTGGTGCAGCTGCTCAATCAGGCTTGATGAATGGATATAGTGATGGGTCATTCCGACCAGATGAGAAAATGAGTCGTGGTGAATTAGCGGCACTAATCACTAGAGCCTTTAAGTTAACAGGTACTGGGAATACGTCATTCAAAGACGTCAATGGAAATGCCTGGTTCTATGAGTATATTGATGCACTCGCATCCAATAAAATTATTACAGGGTACGCAGACAGCACATTTAAGCCTGAAAAAGATATTACTAGAGCAGAATTTGCAACAGTTATTGCTAGATTACTAGAAACATTGAAATCATAGATATAAATTTTATTAAGAGCTTCAGACTGTAGGAAACTAGTGAAGATTAGTTTTCCTACAGTCTTTTTTTGTATTAAAAGGGATCTATATCTTAAATTGAGGAGTCAACGATACTAACAAAACAATCGTCCACGAAATAAAACCGATTAGAACATAAAAAACTAGTAATCGCAACATGTAGTAAAATTCATACTGCAAGTGCAACCAATCTTGCGAACTTTCTACTATATAGATAAGATCATATTCAATGAACCATGAGATGATAAAGAGATAAGATTTGCCAAAGGAGAATAGCGAATGGAAGACCAAGGAATAGTTCATCTATACTTGCAGCGTTCGCAGCAAGCGCTTTTAGAAACTAAAAACAAATATGGGGCGTACTGCAAAGCAATTGCAAGAAACATACTTTCCAATTATTCAGATATTGAAGAGTGTGAGAACGATACATATTTAGCAGCATGGAATGCAATACCACCTAATATGCCTAGGAAGTTCTCTGTATTTCTAGGGAGAATCGCACGTAATATTGCACTTGATAAATATGGTTATAATACAGCGAAAAAGCGTAATCGTGAGTTTGAAGTTATTCTAACTGAATTAGAAGAATGTTTAGCTTCTCCTAATACTGTAGAAACAGAGTATGAAGCTGGAGAGATTGCCCACTTAATTAATCACTTTTTATATACGATAGATGAGCAAACAAGAAATTTATTTATTAGGAGGTATTGGTACTCTGATTCCATAAAGAATATTTCTAAAATGTTCAATATGAGTAATAGTAAAGTGAAATCAACATTATTTCGAACAAGAAATAAACTTAGAGATTATCTACTCAAAGAGGGGATTAACTTATGAAAAGTGAAGATTTATATCGGGAAATTGGGTTAATTAATGAAAACTTAATTGATTCTGCCGGGCATAGTGGAATAGAAAATAGGAAAAAAAGCTTCTCAAAAAAGTGGATTGTTTTGGTTGCATGTCTTGTTCTATATAGTTCTACTGCTACTGTTCTGTTAGCAACAGACTATATTAAGAATCAAAACACTGAGCCATATATACGTTATTTAACAGCTGAAAGCATGGAGTTACAACCTGTCACTCATTATGATGCGGATAAATTTTTGAAAGCTTTAAAAAGTGACAACAATGAATATGTTTATATTGCAATTAATCGTCTAGTTGAAAGTTTTAATGATGAAAGTTTGAGAGTAAAAGCATTAATAGAAATTCAGCCATTTGTGGAAAGTGAAAATCAAAAAATTGCAGATGCAGCAGCTTTTGCCGTAGATATTCTTTCAAAAACATACGAAAGTCCTTATATTGTTAAGCTAGCAGATGGTAGTATCGTCTTTACGTTGTTTAACAACTATTCAGATTATGGAAGTCAGAATGTTCTATGGAGAATAAAAGACAATGTGCTTGAAGAGTATTTTCACTATTCCAGAACAGCCATGTATATTAGAAAAATAATTCCTTCACCAGATCGAAAACTCATTGCAGTAGTTATGAACTCTAATAAAAGCGACTTTATTGATATTATTAATGTTGAAGATAGAATGACAAGTCCAGAATTAGTAGAATCAGCAAGAGTTAATTATGGTGCACAAAAAGAATTTGATACATGGATTCGCATAGATCATGAGAATTATAGCTATGTCAATGACATAGTGTGGACTGACAATGATACTTTACAGTTTGAGGGTTCCCTTGCATACGAAGATACTGCAATTATTGAAGATGTTATTGTGACGTATCAGTTTAGTAAGAAGGAAATGGAAGTAAAAAAACTTAATGAATCCAGATGAGACTGACACAAACTTAATGATGATGAAGATTATAGTTTCTAACAATAGCTTTCGAATATGTTATTGGATGACAATATTGTGGCTGTAACGTGCTACATTTCATTAACATAAAATTATCTTTATAGGTTAGGATATTCTACACAATTCCATGTCATACTAACAAAAACATAAGGATGGGGTTGGTAAAATGTTAAACGTAATTCAGCCGGGACAAATCGTGTATGTAATTATTCGAAACCCTCATGTTCAGGGAGTAGCTAATGTTCAGGAAGCTGCAGTTGTGATGGATCCTAATTCTCCCGGTAATCTTTCACTATTTATTTATGAGACATACTATCCATTAAACGATGAATTTGCCATATATCAATCAGCAAGTGAGGCTGAAGAGGCCTACAGAGACTCTTTTGGGTTTACTGATATGGAGGGTTATTATGGTTAAGCCTTTCGTACCTCAACTTGTTTATGTCGAACCAAGAGCACTAGAATATCCTTTAGGAAGAGAATTAATAACAAAATTTGATAATATGGGGATTGAAATTAGAGAGACTACCTCACATAACCAAATACGAAACCTGCCTGGAGACAACGATTTTCAAAAATATAGAAATGCTAAGTCAACTCTAGTCGTTGGGGTTAGAAAAACTTTAAAATTTGATACGTCAAAACCATCTGCAGAGTATGCAATTCCATTTGCAACGGGGTGTATGGGTCATTGTCATTATTGTTATTTACAAACTACTATGGGTAGTAAGCCGTATATCCGTACATATGTTAATCTTGATGACATCTTTGAAGCCGCCAATCAATATATGAAGGAGAGAGCTCCAGAAATAACACGGTTTGAAGCATCCTGTACGTCAGATATCGTTGGTATTGATCATTTAACACATTCTCTAAAGAGGGCTATTGAATTTTTTGGCGAATCTGAATTAGGACGATTACGTTTTGTAACCAAATTTGCTCATGTTGATCATTTACTTGATGCCAAGCATAATGGTCGCACACGATTTCGCTTCAGTATGAATGACGACTATATAATAAAAAATTTTGAACCGGGGACATCTAGACAATCTGAGAGGATGGAAGCTGCTAGGAAAGTGGGGGAGGCGGGATATCCTTTAGGTTTCATAATTGCTCCAATCTATTTGCACGAAGGATGGAAAGAGGGATATAAGGTCATGTTCGAGAGGTTAGAATCGGTACTTTCCGATTCTGCGAAGAAAGATTTAACCTTCGAATTAATTCAACATCGATTTACTAAACCAGCGAAGAATGTTATAGAGAAGAATTATCCGATGACAAAACTGGAGCTTGATGAAACTAAAAGGAAATGGAAATGGGGACGATATGGAATTGGAAAATATGTTTATACAGACCAAGAGCAGGAAGATATTAAAGAAACACTTGGCGGTTATATTAACCACTATTTCCCTCAATCTACTATTGAGTATTTCACATAAATATTAAGATTCTTAGACTACACCTCAGTTGATTCCATGATTAAATTGAGCCCAAAAACATTACTAAAAAAGCCTTAACCCTACCAATAGGTAGGGTTAAGGCTTTACTAATATATTATGCTAGTCGCATCTTGAAATCTTCATAGCCGAACTCACGAACGACACGGCAATTTCCGTCTTTATCCTGCAACGCAATAGCAGGCAGTGGCATACCGTTGAAGGTATTTGTTTTCACCATGGAGTAAATCGCCATATCTCCAAATACTAATCGGTCACCGATCTGTAACGGCTGATCGAAGGAGTAGTCTCCGATTACATCGCCCGTAAGACAAGTCGGACCGCCAAGTCGATAAGTGTAAGGTTTCTCGCCAGCTTCGCCTGAACCGAACAGCGGCGGACGATAAGGCATTTCGAGAACATCTGGCATATGACATGTTGCCGATGTATCCACGATAGCGATTTCGATACCGTTCTTATTCATATCCAGAACGGATGTAACCATATAACCTGCATTAAGCGCGATGGCTTCTCCAGGTTCAAGATAGACTTCCAAGTCGTATTTTTGCTGCATTCGTGCAATACAAGCTTCAAGTCTCGGGATATCATAGTCTTCTCTAGTGATATGATGACCGCCACCGAAGTTGATCCATTCCATTTGAGATAACCATGGTCCGAATCTGTCTTCGACTGCATTAAGCGTAGTCTCCAAATCATCCGAGTTCTGTTGGCAAAGGGTATGGAAGTGCAATCCCGAAACGCCATCAAGTAGATCCGGACGGAAATCCTCTAGCTTCACGCCAAATCTTGAACCGATCGCACAAGGATCATAGATTTCATGCCCCTCTTGTGTCGAACATTCTGGATTGATACGAACTCCTATTTTTCTACCAGCAGCAAGAGCTTTAGCTTTATACTTTTCCAGCTGGGAGAAAGAATTAAAGATGATATGATCACAAATTGCAATAATTTCTTCAATTTCATCTTCACGATAGGCAGGAGCAAAGACGTGATTTTCTTTGCCCATTTCCTCGTGACCTAGACGTGCTTCGAATAAACCACTCGCAGTTGTACCGCTTAAATATTTTCCAATGAGCGGATACATAGCAGTCATGGAAAAAGCTTTTTGCGCAAGCAAAATTTTGGCTCCAGTACGCTCTATAACTCCGCTTAGAATATTAAGGTTTTTTTCGATGAGTGCTTCATCTACTACAAAACAGGGTGTCGGTAATTCCTCGAACCTCATGTTAGCGAACCAACTCCGGCTTTTTAGCTTCCTCAGGCAATGCATCAACTAGAACAGGATTAAAGTCTTCTACCCATGGAAGGCCCCATTTGTTCAGTTCTTCCATGAATGGATCTGGATCGAACTCTTCGATATTGAATACGCCTGGTTTATTCCATTTACCAGTCATGACCATTGCTGCACCGATCATGGCAGGAACGCCAGTTGTATAAGAGATCGCTTGAGAGCCAACTTCTTTATAGCACTCTTGGTGGTCGCAAACATTGTATACATAGTAAGTCTTGTCTTGACCGTCTTTTTTACCTTTGAAGATACAACCAATATTCGTTTTGCCCACTGTACGAGGTCCTAGGGAAGCCGGGTCTGGTAGTACAGCTTTCAAGAATTGAAGAGGAATGATTTGTTTTCCTTCGTATTCGATTGGTTCGATGGAAGTCATTCCTACGTTTTCAAGTGCTTTTAAGTGCATAAGGTAGCTTGGTCCGAAAGTCATAAAGAAACGGATACGTTTTAGTCCAGGCATGTTTTGTGCAAGAGATTCAAGCTCTTCATGGTATAACAAATACATGTCTTTTTGACCGACTTCAGCGAAATTATATTCGCGCTTAATTTCCATCGGTTTCGTCTCGATCCATTCTCCATTTTCCCAGTAGCGTCCATTAGCGGATACTTCACGAATGTTGATTTCTGGGTTGAAGTTAGTTGCGAACGGATAACCGTGATCGCCGCCATTGCAATCCAAAATGTCGATATATTCAATTTCATCAAAATAGTGTTTAAGTGCATAAGCAGAGAATACGCCAGTTACACCTGGATCGAATCCGCTACCCAAAAGTGCTGTGATTCCAGCTTTTTCAAAGCGCTCACGGTAATCCCATTGCCATTTATATTCGAATTTCGCAGTATCTTCTGGCTCATAGTTTGCCGTATCCATATAGTTCGTTTTTGTAGCTAGGCAAGCATCCATGATCGTCAAATCTTGGTAAGGTAGAGCCAGATTCATAACGATATCTGGTTTAACTTCATTGATTAGAGCAATTAGCTCATCTACATTGTCTGCATCTACTTGTGCAGTTGTAATTTTTGTTTTGCCGCCGTCCAATTTCGCTTTTAAATCATCGCATTTTGATTTTGTGCGACTTGCGATACAGATTTCTTCAAAAACCTCACTGTTTTGAACACATTTGTGAATTGCTACTGATGCTACGCCTCCGGCGCCAATGACTAGTGCTTTTCCCATTATTCGATCTCCTATCACAAGTGAATTTTTAATACTGCAAAAACGGCAACAAAAAAAGCAAGCGAAACACGCACAATGCGCATCACACTTGCTCTGATATATATAAATAAAAAGATAGTCCCATTAAATATGACTGGACAAACTTCTTGCGTGCTCGTCAGCCATCAAACGTATAGTTTCATGGAAAGGTTCTTCATATTCAAATATATCATGTTAGGATCAGAGTCTATATAGCAAATAATTACTTTTACCACTCTTATTGACCGTTTCACAAGTTATGTGCATATGCACTGGTTGTAAAGTAACCAACTTATAAAATTTGAGCTTTTAACTCAATCAATAAGGCAACTAAAGTTGCCAATCGGCATTTGACCGGGCTGTCCGTATGGCCATAACTTCTTGTTAGAAGTGGTCAAAGGTTATCTGCTTGGAAAGATCCTAAATGCTTTGAATATTAGCTTTCCAATATCATTCTTCTACATAATAGCAGGATAGAGATGAGCGAGCAACATATTTTTTTGAAAACATGCAATTTTTTTTTACAGAGTTGGAAACTCATTGGGATAAGGAACTATACATTAACCTCCCCAATTACTACTACTCTATTCAGAAAACGAATTTTTGTTATAAAAATTTCTGTTAAGCCATCAGACTTAATACTATGGGTCATCAGTTTTATAGGCCACTTGAAAGTCGTCTTAACCTTTAATTTAGACCGCTTAGCTTAAAAGCGTATCTAAATCATCACTCACCGATTAGATTAATGTATGAAAAGTATAGGAAGCGAAAGGTGGTCTATATGAAGAAAATAGCATTGAGGGTAATCGTTTGTGTGATCATTGTAGTTGTCATTGGACTATGTGTTATAGCGATTATGAATAGACCGATATCTGAAGAAGCGGTAACTGAAAAAATCGAAAAACATTTAACCAAAATTGTAGAGAAAGACGATACGTTATCTAGTGTACTATTGACCATTCAGTCCAACCTAACAGGCTACTTTGAACAATTTGCAGTAGGTACGCAAAATCAATTATCAGATCAATCGGTTCAATTTGATAGTCAATATCATTCAGCCAGTATAGGTAAAACGATGTGTGCTGCTATCTATGGTATGTTAGTTGACGAAGGGAAAATCAGCTATGATGATAAAATCAGTTCTTGGCTAGATGATGATATCCTTAAGGGATTATTTGTAATAGACGGCATAGATTATAAGGATCAGGTAACGGTACAACAATTACTGAGTCATACATCTGGAATTGGTGATTATTTCGCTGGTCCGGTAAAAAAAGGGAAACCTCTATTGGAAATGATTACATCTAATCCGGATCTTTCATTTACTCCAGAAGAGTTAATTGCATTTACTACAGAAAACCAAGATGCTATAGGACTTCCGGGTCAACAATTTTATTATACGGATACGGGATATATTTTGCTTGGACTTATGCTGGAAGCTATCGAGAATAAATCATATTCAAATATTTTAGAAGAAAGAATATTTAATCCATTAGACATGAACGATAGTTATTTAATGTTTTATAACGATGAACTGGCTGATATTATTGGGATTTATATTAATGGAATCGACTATAGTGATAGAAATGCGTTATCAGTTGACTGGGCGGGCGGTGGTGTAGTTACGACTATGAACGATCTGTTAACATTTATGAGGGCTCTAGAAAATGGGACTTTACTATCTGATGAAGTTTATAGTAAGATGACCGACTTTAATCACCGCTATGAGAAAGGTATTTATTATGGAATGGGTATGATGTATTTCGACTTTAGTGAGTTATCATTTCTGCTGGGCTCAATGAGTGATGTTTATGGTGCTGTTGGGGCTACAGGAACTTATGCATTATATGATAAAGAAGAGGATACCTTTTTTATCGCAAATTTTGGATCGATTGATTATGCGGAAAAAGGTATAGAACAATTAGTCAAAATAAGAATGATTTATGATAGGATGATAGTTAAGTAAATATATTTCATAAGTTGTAAATAGGAGACACATGATGGTTCAATTATTGTGTTCAAGTAAAGTTTATGAAAAATTAAAACAAGAATTAGCAAAATACCAAATAGAGATTAAGGAAGAAAGTAATTTGGTACTAGTTGAAAAAGGATATGATCTGCCAAGCGGAAAGCTTAGTGTAGTGTTTGATGCGATGGATTATATGGATGTAATTAAGCTCTTGGTCTCCGGCATTCGAGAAGACATTCATTATATGAATACGCTAACTGGCTTAAGCGACAATAAATTTGTAGTTATTGAACCAAGGAATGTCTTGTATGTAGAAGCAGGTTCTGAAGGAATTATGGCGTACACAACGTCCAATCGCTATAGTATCAAGGAAACGCTGCAATACTATGAGAACCTGTGGCTGGTAAAAGGTTTCTTAAGAATCAACAAATCACAACTTGTTAATTTGCTACATGTAAAAGAAATTATCCCTTGGTTTAACTCTAGATATGTGCTTAGAATGGATAATAATGTTGAATTAGAAGTGTCAAAAATGTACTCAAAAAAGCTTCGTCACACACTCAAAATATAGGAGAACCATAATGGATAAAATTCATTTGGAAAATATAATAAAGTCATTTTTTCTGGGTCTCTTTATAGGTATTTTACTACAGTTTTTCAATGACACAAATGTGCTTTTCGAATATAAAATTGTGACGGTATTAGCCAGTGGAAGTATCGGATTTATTATTGGTTTTATTACGGAATGGCTAACAGCAATACTCCCGATTAGTATAGCAAACTCCAAAATCTACTTCTTTATAAACAACCTCATTGCATTAATTATAACCACTTTAATCATGTTATCCTTAGTTATAATCGCAGACGGTCAAATGGACAAACAAGGCGAATTTATACCAATATTATCGATAGTGCTGAGTATTATATGTATAGCAAATCTATTCGATTATATGATGTATCGGCGAGTCCAGCAGAAGTTAAAAACATTTAAAGCAATGATGAAAGATAAATAAGATATCGATTGGATTCCCTAAACAAACCCGTATCTATTGGATACGGGTTTGTTGTGTTCTAATGCAGGTTTGATGAGCACTTTTCATTTATCATATGGTCAGAATCTTTAGGGGATAAAATTACAGAAATAATAAATTTAACAAGTTATTGCACATCCATAAATTTTATACTATACTAATCCTACTGGATAACTAAGGATTAAATGGGTTTACTTTTTATTAGTTTTTTAGTGGTACCGAAGGAGTGTTAGTGTGATTGAGTTATTAGACATCAATAAAGAATATAGACAGAAAAAGAAAAGTATCACTGCACTTAATAATGTAAGCCTAAAAGTAGAAAAGGGCGAAATTTTCGGCATTATCGGAAGATCAGGTGCAGGAAAAAGTACATTACTGCGCTGTGTAAATTTACTCGAGACTCCTACTAGTGGGAAGGTGTTAGTTGACCATAGAGATTTGACGGCAATGGGAGAAAAGGAATTACAGGAGCAGCGAAGACAGATAGGTATGATCTTTCAGCATTTTAATTTGATGGCTACTATGACCGTAGCTCAAAACATCGCTTTTCCACTGAAGCTATCTCGTCTATCCAAGCAGGCAGTGTCAGATAGAGTTGAGCAATTGTTAGAGCTTGTCGGACTTTCTGGTCATAAAGATCATTATCCTAGTCAATTATCAGGTGGGCAAAAGCAACGAGTAGGTATAGCTAGATCATTGGCTACTAATCCTCAAGTGTTACTCTGTGATGAAGCAACATCAGCGTTAGATCCGCAAACCACAGAAAGTATCTTAATGCTATTGAAAGATATTAATGCTCAGTTAGGTATTACGATATTGCTTATTACTCATGAGATGGGAGTCATTCGCAAAATCTGTGATCGTGTTGCTGTTATGGATGAAGGTAATATTGTAGAAGTTGGCAACGTAATTGACGTTTTTTTGTATCCAAAGCAGTCGATTACGAAGCAATTTTTACATGAATCGGAGGATAGTATAGAACTGGTTATTGATCGTAACGGGCCAGTTACAGGACGTCTTATTTATATCCAGTATAGTGGTCATTTAACCTATGAGCCGATTATCTACGAAACGGTTAATCGTACGAGTGCGAAATTAACTATTCTCCAAGGAAAGATTTCCAAAATGAAGCATGTACCATATGGACAGCTGCTTATCGAGCTGCAGGGTACAGACAGTGATGTAGACTATATTATTACGAGCTTGCGTTCACAAGGATTGGAGGTAAATGAAATACAATGACTAACCTTTCATTTGTTTCCAATGCTCCTTTCTTTATTAATCATATCATCTCATATTTTGATAATGTCAGATGGGATGAAGTGTATAAGGCAACAAAGCAAACGTTAATTATGCTTGAATTTTCACTACCGTATATTGTTGCTATAGGCTTTGTCATAGGTATTCTACTTTTCCTGACTTCTAGTAAGCAAATGCTAGAAAACAAGGTTATATACGCCATAATATCCTTTGTTGTTAATGTTATGCGCTCCGTTCCCTTCGTTATATTAATCATAGTGCTGCTCCCACTAACCAAGATAATAGCAGGCACAAGCATTGGAGTTAAAGGGGCAATACCACCACTTGTTATAGCTGCGGCTCCGTTTTTTGCTAGATTAGTAGAATCCGCGCTTAGAGAAGTTGATCATGGCGTTGTAGAGGCTGCACAAGCAATGGGAGCTACTAAGTGGCAAATTGTTTGGCGAGTGATGCTACGAGAATCAAGAGCAGGGCTAATTACAGCAATAACGATTACGATGGTTACCTTAGTATCATATACCGCAATGGCTGGCATAGTAGGTGGCGGGGGAATCGGTGATCTAGCCATTCGCTACGGACATCATCGCTATAGAATTGATATGTTAATTGTAAGTGTTGTACTGATTGTCGTTCTAGTACAGCTCATGCAGATGTTTGGTGATCGACTAGTGCGTTATTTCAGTAAAAAGCAGTTGTAATGAAACAAAAAATAGATAAATATAATGGAGGAATTAGGATGAGAAAAACAAAGTTAACTTCAATTATTTTACTTGCATTAGTATTGCTACTTGCTGCTTGCGGAAATCAAGGAGGAAATACGGTCAACACTAACAATAGTACAAATGAAGCAACTGGCTCAAACAATGCAAGTAATGCTGACACAGGGGCTACTGAAGAAGTTGAAGAAGTAACAATTAAGGTAGGAGCATCACCAATTCCACACGCGGAAATTTTGAATTCATTAGTTCCAGTATTAAAAGAACAAGGAATTAATCTTGAAGTTATTGAATTTACTGATTATGTATTGCCTAATAAAACATTGTATGAAAAAGAACTTGACGCTAACTTTTTCCAGCATGTACCGTACCTAGATCAATTCAATGCGGATAATGGTTATGATCTAGTTAGTGTAGCGGGTGTACATGTTGAGCCATTTGGAGTGTATTCCAATAGTCTTACAACTATTTCTGAAATTAAAGATGGTGCCAAAATTGCAATACCAAATGACCCGTCTAATGGCGGTCGCTCGTTAATTCTTCTAGCACAAAATGGCTTGATTGAACTAGATGAAAATGCTGGACTAGAAGTAACAGTTTCTGATATTAAAAATAATCCAAGAGGCTTTGAATTTGTTGAGCTGGAAGCAGCAACAATTCCTCGCGTTCTTGATGAAGTAGATATTGCAGCTATTAATACTAACTATGCGTTGGAGGCTGGTTTAAACCCAGTAGAAGATGCATTGATTATTGAAGATAAGAACTCACCATATGTAAATATTTTAGTTACTCGTCCAGATAACCAAAAAGATGAAGCCATTGTTAAGCTTATTGAAGCTCTAAAATCATCTGAGGTAGAGAGCTTTATTAATGAGACTTATAAAGGCGCTGTTGTCCCGGCTTTTAATTAATTGATGAAATGATATTAATAGTAATATTACAAAAAAGTGCAAGCTATAAGCTTGCACTTTTTCAATTGCTGACAAGTTGATATGAAATAGAATGAGCAAAGTCGAAACATTATTAAAGTATTCTGACTATATTTTTAGAAATCGCTGAATATTGTTCGAATATTTTTAGATCATGGAATGGGAGTGGTATTAACCCACTTGAATGAGTATCGTTTAAAAACCTTTCGTTATTTTCTGTACTCGAATAAATCCCGATTGGTCGATTGCTTAGCATATTATCACACCAATAACATTCATCGCCAGTAATAATATATTTGTTATTATTCGATTCGAAATAAACGACAGATGAACCATTACTATGACCACCAATAACTTTAAATCTGAATAGGTCATTGTAAACATATTCATTTTCAACGGTCACAATGTTGCATTGAAGCAGTTTCTCTTTAATGGATTGTGAGCATTGTTGTAGTGCAATGTCATACTCATTTTTAGAAATAATAATTTCAGGGTTATTAAACAAGTCAAGATTTTCAATATGGTCAAAGTGACTGTGAGTAATAATTACGGTATCAACTACGCTTAGGTTATTAATAATGCTCTCTAATTCGAATTCAACGTCTGTAAAAGTAATACCCCATTGCTTCGCTACATTTTCTTCGCGAAATCCTGTATCAATAAAAATTGTTTTATTATTATGTTTTGCAATATAATAAGACCACGAAATCTTGACTAGTTCCTCCGAATTATTCGTATCACGGTATATATTTCTTAAGTGAAACAAAGATTCTCCAAATTTAACAGCATAGAGTTCCAGTTCCATGAGCTCAATCCTTTCATTTATTTCTTATTACTTCCAATTTTTACAATAAATTAGTAATCGTTTTTCTGTCAATAGTTAATAGTGTTGGTACAAGAATTGCTGATTAAATCATGGCTAAAAATTCTACAGATAGTTTGGAAGCAGGTAAGGTTTAAAGTTCAATAAGCCCTTCAATCTCGAAGAGCTTATTTCATATTTTATTATATTGTATGATGAACTAAGCTAAGTTTTTAACAACAGAGACAATGATAATTGCAATTACAGCAGCAACTAACATTTGAAATATGAATTTGGTTGTTTTGGAGTTCATAGTAGTATTACCTCACATTCCATTATTATTTATCAAATCGACGCTTACCGTAGATGAATATTGCTAAAATTACCGAGAAAATTGCCCAGATAAGCAAATTAACAATATTCCATTTAACTTCTGAAAAACCGCCATTGCCTTGTAAACTCATTAGTGCGGCTGAGAAGTTTTCTGTAGGTAGATAAGTAATTATCTTTGTAACAACAGAGCTATCAAACATAGAACCAAAAACAGATCCATAGATAAAGATGACGAGAATTGGCAATCCTACGATGGAAGTTTCCATTACAGTACGTGAGATAAGTCCAATAATAGTACCTAACGATATAAAAATTATTAGTGATAATATAATCATAATAGATAAGAAAAACAGACCGGGAACTTTAATTCCACTAATTATAATAGAGCCTGCGACAACTATTGAAGTAATTACAGCAGATAAAACACTTTTGCCCATCATAATTTCTAGCGTTGTAGCAGGGGAGAGTAATAAGACGCGCAATGTGCTTTTTTCCTTCTCTTCTGCCATCATGGATGCTTGAACAAAGGCACCGGTCATAACCAATGCAATATTAATCGGCATACTTAGCATGCTAGCGTCATTAGTACCTAAACGAGATATCATGAATGCAAAGCCTAAAGGTAAAAGTATTGAAATTAATATATAGTAATTTTTAATTAAATCTTTCCAATCCTTCGTAATAATTGCACGTACTCTCTTTATCGAAAATGTCATTGTAGTGACCTCCCAGTTAGTTTGATGAATATATCGCCTAAAGTTGGTTCATTAGAATGAATAGTAAGCAACTCTCCATTTTTCATATAATTTCCGATAGTTTTAGATCCTGCCTCATCCTGCCCTACGTTAATTGATGTACCATCCTTTAATACAATATTAATGGTTGAGTCACCGTGTTTAATACGCAGACTTTGCGGTGTATCCAGCTCTAGAATGGTTCCATTATGGAGAAATGCAATTCGATCACATAAATCTTCAGCTTCTTGCATGTCATGAGTGCTTAGGAAGATTGTCGTTCCAGCATCATTTAGTTTTCTTAAAACATTATGAATTTGCTGTTTATTCGTAGGGTCAAGTGCTGAAGTCGGTTCGTCTAGAAACAAAAGCTCCGGCTTATGTAAAATGGCACGCGCTAATGTTACTCTTTGCTTCATACCTTTGGAAAGCTGCTTAACAATCGTTTTCTTATCCTGTATAAGATTAACTTCTTGAAGCACTTCTTCAATGCGTTTGACATCGACATCGTATAGATTACAAAAAAGCTCTAAATTATCATAAACAGTAAGTCGATCATATAAGCCACTGTTATCTGTAAGAATACCAATCCGTTTCATTTGCTGGGAGTTCTGTAGATTTCCCACGTCGCTTCCAAACACGTTTACCGAACCAGATGTGTGTACAAGTTGAGAGGTTAATATTTTGACCATCGTAGTTTTACCGGAGCCACTTGGACCAAGTAATCCGAATATCTCACCGCGGTTAATTTGAAAACTAACTCCGTTTAGCGCTGACTTATGAGCAAATGCTTTAGTTAATTGGTTGACTTCAATCTGATATTCCATTTTGGCTAGCTCCTTTAATGTTGTTCTCGTCTTGCAACACCAACATTAAAGGAAATCCCGTAACCACGCATTATTTTAACGATAAAAAGAGTATATTAGGGGTTGAATGATGCGTATTTAACGGTGAATGATACAGCATTTTGTACGATAATCTGGTCCCGTTAGATGCCTAAAATGGTCTTTAACTCATCAAGCTTGCCTTTGGAAAGTGGAATTGAGCTTTTCTTATTATCATCTAAAATAAGGCTAAAGCTATTTCGTGTCCAAGTAATAACTTCACGTACTTTTTGCAAGTTGACAATGTACGAGCGATGGCATCGGAAGAAGCCAAATGCTTTAAGTTTTTGTTCGAGCTCATTCAAGGTAAGCATACAAGGGAATGTTTCTCCCTTTACATGCAGCATGGAAAGTCCATCGCTACTTTCAATGAAATTAATTTCTGTCGGATCGAATAAGATAATCTTATCTTCCACCTTAGCAGGAATTTTCTCTACACGAACAGGTCGTACTTCGATATGAACAGGTGCAGATGCCTCTGTCTGAATAGATACTTCAGACTGTTCGATCTGCTGCTCGGTTAACGTTGATTGATTACTCTCTACTTCGGCAGTATGGTCGATTGCAGCATCGATATCATTATCAATATGAGTAGCATGAGTAGTGACAATGTTAGTTTCACTACTAACGTCAATACCAGTATCCGGTACAATCAGTTTGTTATCCTCTTGATGAGCTGTTTCAGGTTCGTCGATAATCTCTATTTTTTTGAGCTCATGTTCATTCAATCTGTATACCTCATTAGTAATAGAAATGGCATCAGCCAAGTAGGAAGTCGTAATAAGAATAGCCTTTCCTTCATCCCGAAGTTCAGCGATTAATGTTCGAATAATAATATGGCTCTCAATATCAACATTTTGTTCAGGTTCTTCCAATATAATAAATGAAGGATTATGAATAATAGCTCTGCCTAGTTGCAAACGTTTCTTTTCGGAGAAACTTAACGTAGATAGTTTACTGTTGCGATGATCGAGTAAACCTATTCTTCGTAGAACTTCATCAATAGAAGTTGTTGTCTCATACAGATTTTTATAAAAAGTAAAATAGTCCTTCACAGTTAGGCGGTCATAGACGCCATCGTTTAGAAGAGAAATACCTATTTTATGTGTTTTTTTCTTAAATTCATGACGTAATTCATCGCCCTCAAATAGTACTTGTCCGCTTGATGCTGGAACAGTACCGAGAAGTAGTTCAATAAGCAAATGCCCAAGTTCACTATTACATTGAATAACGATACATTGACCACTTACAATTTCTAGATTAATTTCAGGGAGTAACAATGTGTTGCCTTTTCTCTTTACCAGTTGATTGATCATAAGTATAGACATAGTATCTACCTCTCACTATTAGATGGTTAATAATTCCTTTTTAAATCATATCAATATTATGCATATATGGGAAACAACATTCCGAGTAAATCTATTATAAATAAGGAGAAAAGGTGAAATTATGTACAATATTGCCATATTAGGAAAGTGACTGTTATAATTAATTTATGAAAATGATACGCGGAAATAATATGCACAATGTAGAAATGGTGGATTCATGAGGGAATTTTACAGTCAGATTAATCGAAAAATTTATTATATTGTTATGTTAATGGTTATTATTCTTATGGTTTCGGGATTAATATTATCTACCATAGAATTGCAGGAGATATATTTCGGGTATATTTTACATTTTTTGTGTGTAACCGTTATGTCTGTATGCTTATGGATGTATCCTAAGTATGAGACTCATTTTGTTAGAAGAATCATTATTGTATTTGGATTTGCTTATTTATATACACTTTTATTTTTATATCCGGAGACATGGACTACATATATTTTTATTTGCCTTATTCCTATTCTATCGATACTCTTTTTTGATTCGAAATTATTTTATTTTTCATTCGTTTTAAATGGAGTATTAATGATTATTACACTTAGTTATCTCATCTCCATATATGGAGATGTTAAATATTCATATTTAGATGAAGATATATTTGGAAATGTTATTAATATAATAGCCATTCAAGCGGTATTATTTCTTGTTGCTCATTTATCTTTTAAGCGAATGAAAAAGCAGCAACTTTATTATGAACATTTACAGCAATCTGAGCGATTAAAGATGGTAGGACAATTAACAGCTGCTGTAGCTCATGAAATTAGAAATCCTGTAACCGTAGTTAGCGGGTTTTTGCATTTGTTTAATGAAGATCCTTCATTTAGTGAGCCCGTAAAAAGAAAGTTTAAACTAATGATTGATGAATTAAACACAGTGGAACAGATTACATCTCAATTTCTAATGCTATCCAAGCCGATTAGTGATCAGCAACCAGAAAAAGTGAATGTAAAGGAGGTTATTGAAAGTGTTACAAGTATGCTAGATTCCTATGCCATGTTATCTAATAATCAAATTAATATAAATGTAGAGAAAGATTGCGTTATTTCTATTAATAAAATTGAGTTTAAGCAGTTACTAATCAATATTATTAAAAATGCATTAGATGCTTCGGATGTAGGACAATCTATCTCAATCTTAGTAAATAGAAATAAAAATTTTATGGAGATAAAAATTATCGATGAAGGAAAAGGAATGTCAGAGGCTGAAATTAAGTCGCTAGGTACTCCTTTTTACTCATTAAAAAGTAATGGAACAGGTTTAGGATTAATGATTTGCTTTAATATTGTAGAAAAATATGATGGAGAAATTCATTATATAAGTTCTGAAGGCAATGGAACAACGGTCACTATTCGCTTACCGGCTACGCAAGACACATGATATTATACGATGAAAGAGTATTTCCTATTTATGAGAAATGCTCTTTTTTATCTTCGTTTATAAGCTCGACCAATCGTGTAAAACAGTTTAATTATATTAAGTAACAACTAAAGTTTATTGTAAAACGATAAATTATGTGTTAAATTCATTTTAACAATAATTAAATGAGGTGCATTTTATGAAACGAGGAACAACACTCTTTTTAAAGGTAGCAGTTATTCTTATTGGCATTCCAGTGCTTGCATTGTGTATATTTATAGTTCCGGAGATAGCGAATTTTATAGCTGAATTATATCCAGATCACAATTATTTGAAATATCTCGTTTTTATTGATTTATATGCAGCAGCGATCCCATTTTACTTAGCTCTGCATCAAGCTTTTAAACTTTTAACTTATATTGATCACAACAAAGCTTTCTCGGAATTATCAGTAAGAGCTTTAAAGAATATTAAATATTATGCAGTAATTATTAGTAGTTTGTTTGTGGTTGGAATGCCACTTTTCTACCTCGTAGCGGAGAGAGATGATGCTCCGGGTTTTATAGTAATCGGAATGGTCATCATTTTTGCTTCTATGGTTATTGCTGTTTTTGCTGGTGTTCTACAGAAACTTTTACAAGAGGCTATTGATATAAAATCGGAAAATGAATTGACAGTCTGAGGTGAATAACATGGCGATAATTATCAATATTGATGTGATGTTGGCTAAAAGGAAAATGAGCGTAACTGAACTTTCCGAGAGAGTTGGAATAACGATGGCTAACCTTTCTATATTGAAAAATGGAAAGGCAAAAGCGATTCGAGTATCAACGTTAGAGGCGATTTGTAAGGCATTAGAATGTCAGCCTGGAGATATTTTAGAATATAGAAGCGACGAAGAAACGCAAGGATAAAGAGAATGATAGGGATAAGGTGACCTCTGGACATAGGGGTCATCTTTTTATTTATAGGGTGACTCGTTCGCAGTTTACAACGTAACAATGTTATGTTACGATAAAAATACAATACAGTGTAACATTGTTACGTAAGAGGGACGAGGGAAATCTGATGGATAATCAGGAGGATTTGATTTCTAAGAAGGATCTGCTTATGGAGACTGGCATTTCGTATGGGCAATTGTATCGTTGGAAACGGCAAGGTCTAATTCCAGATGATTGGTTTATGAAGCAATCGTCTTTCACCGGTCAAGAAACGTTCTTTCCTAGGCGAAGAATGATTGAACGAATTCGTACAATTTTAGCGAAGAAGGACACTCACTCATTAGATGGTTTGGCAGAACTTTTCTCACCAATCAGTGCTAATCGAATATACTTGCTGCTGGATATTATAGAGGTTATTGATGTAAAGCCTGATATTGCTAATCTAAGTATCCAACTTTGGGGGAAACATCGATTCACTTTTCAAGAGATATTGTTAATAGAGTTATTAGATAAGATGAAGCAAGATATTGTATTTACTGAGGAAGATAGTAAGGAATGGCTTATGACCGCAAAGCAATGGGCGCAAAATCTAACAGGAACGGATATGCAAGTTGTTATCTACAGAAGAGGATCAGTACTTCAATATATAATGATGGATAATAATAGTAAGTACTATCTTGATCATTACTGTCAATTTATACAGAAGTATGATTTATCGGAACGGTCGAAAGATTTAAGTGAGAAATTACAAAATGTGATGGAGGGATAGTCTATGGAACAATCGCGCCCAGGAAATGGGGTCATTAGTGGAAGTGGCCAATTGGCAGGTGGTTTGTATGAAAATATTACTATTTCAGGATCTGGCAATATTAATGGTGATATTAATGCATTAAACGTAAAGACTTCAGGCTCGGCACATTTTTATGGAAATGTGTCATCCGAATCCGTAACTGTAAGCGGCTCAGCAAAGTTTGATGGTCATATTAATACTAGTAGGTATTTATCGTCTGGTTCATCTAGAATTGCAGGTCATTTGCATTGTCATGAAGTTACTTCTAATGGATCATTAAGCTGTAAACAAGATATCCGTGCGGAAGAAATTAAGAATAATGGTAGTATGCATGTTAATGGTGATATCGAAGCAGAGTCTTTCAATACATCAGGTGGTTTTCATATTAAAGGTTTGTTAAATGCCAGTAAGATTAATGTTAATATGAGCGGCAGATGTTTTGCACATGAGATTGGTGGCGACCAAATTACCGTTCGATACAGTCGCCTGAACATTCTATCCACTCTTATTAGATTGTTAGCTGATCAATTTGGATATGCTGATAGCTGGAGATTAAGATCCGAACAAATAGAAGCAACAGATGTCTCTCTTGAATGGAGTAAAGTAGGCATCGTTAGAGGTAATCGAGTGAATATTGGACCAGGATGCAATATTGGACTCATTGAATACACAGAAACAGTTAATATACATCCTAAGGCGATCGTGGATAATGTAAAGAAGATAATATAAATATAGAAGGGTAATATAAGTAGGACGCCTTTCTGGACAAAACGAAGCATTACAAGACAGGAAGTAATGCTCTTCATCTTGTAATCTGAAGAAGAAAGGAGATGACTATATGGAGACGTTAGTATTATTACGCCAAGCTATCGACTATATGGAGGATCGGCTAGAGACAAAGCTTGAAATCGAGGATATTGCAAAATCGGCAATGTCTTCTAAATACCATTTTCAACGTATATTTCATGCTGTGACCGGCTTTACTGTTACCGAATATATTCGTAATCGTCGACTTACGCTTTCTGCTGAAGAATTGGCAAGTACGGACATTAAAGTTATTGATGTCGCGCTGAAGTATGGTTATGAAAGTCCGGAAGCATTCACTAAAGCTTTTCAGAGGTTGCATGGGATTACTCCTTCTTCAGCAAAGAAAAAGGATGTGAAGCTCAAGTCGTTTCCTCGAATCTCCTTTCAAATTCAGATTAAAGGAGTAGTTGAAATGAATTATCGGATTGTGGAAGAAAATGCTTCAACAGTGATTGGTAAGAATTTTATTATTCAAAAGGATGCCTCTAAGGAAATACCAGTATTTGTGGAAATGATATGGAAGAATGGCACGCATGATCAAATCAATAAAGTTGTAGGAAATGAGACGGGGTCGCTTCTGTATGGGTATCATTATGATTTTAGCGAAGATGGTACGAAACGTTATCTCATGGGGGCAGAAGTAAAGGAAGGTAATGAAATCCCACAGAACTTAACGGTTCTCGAAATTCCAACTCAGACTTATGCCGTGTTCGATAGCAAGGAGAAAATACCGGATGATGTGGAGATTGGCTTGGAAATTGTGAATGTATGGAGGCGTATCTATACGGAGTGGTTTCCTTCAGTAAACTTTGAACAAGTTGAAGGTCCATGCATTGAGAAATATTATTGGACGGATGATAGTCAAACGGAATCTATATGTGAAGTGTGGATTCCCGTTCAGAGAAAGAACTTATAGTAATTTAAAATGTACCCTTTGTAAAGGACTGAATTGACCCCAATTGTTAGACGCATCTAGCAATTGGGGTCAATTCTATCTTATAGGGTACATTTTAAACCGGTTGAAGGACCTTTTAGTGGTATTATAGATACTGCAGTTTAGAGCGTTAACCCGCCGTCGATTAATACGATGGAGCCCGTCATATAGCTTGAACGATCAGAGGCGAGGAATGTTACGACTTCTGCAAGCTCGTCCGGCTTAGCATAGCGTCCCATACGCATATTTCCGATTTCCTCTGGCACGTATCCCCCAGATCTGAATTCTTGTTCTACGCTCTTCGTCAGAGCTGTTTCCACACCACCAGGACAAATTCCGTTAACACGAATTCCCTTTTTCACATACTCTATCGCTGCGGCTTTAGTCAGTCCAACGACTGCATGCTTACTTGCAGAATAAGCTGAAGCACTATGCTCACTTTTAACTCCTGCTGTTGAAGAGGTATTAATAATCGATCCACTTTCTTGCTTCTCCATTACTTTCAACACATATTTCATACCAAGGAAGACTCCCTTGACATTGACATTCATAATGCGGTCAAAATCATTCTCTTCAATGTCCGCAAGTTTTGCGAACTTTTGTACAACGCCAGCATTGTTGAAGAATATATCGATACGACCATACGTATCAACGGCTTCTTGTACATAGCGTTGAACATCCTCACTCTTTGACACATCTGCCTGTACAAAGATAGCTTCGCCGCCCTGTTCCTTAATGATGCGAACCGTTTCTTGACCAGATTCCTGATTATAATCGACTACAACAATCTTTGCGCCATTACTTGACATTTTTAAGCTAGTAGCACGGCCGATGCCGCTTCCTGCTCCAGTAACAAGTGCTATTTTATTTTCTAACATTATTGTTCATCCCCTTTAGAGTTATAGCAGAGTAACTCTGCAATGTAATTATAATGCGCTTTCAAATTTCAAAATTGTGTTTTTTAATGATTTGTAGTACTTTTTTATCATATTCTTTATCACTTTAATCTTGCACAATGGAGGTTTGCATGAATAAGTTATTCGAACTAGTTGTATTTGGACGTCTGCTTTTTGATGCTATTGGGCTGCCTGTGTTCATCATACAACCGGGAAGGGCAATTGAAGCGGAATACACAGATCAATCGTTTCATACTAACCCTTATTGGTCATCCATCCGCGAACAGGTAGCAGGTTATGCTTATGTGCTTTATCCTGCTGAGCATCCTGTTCATTTTACCCGATCTAGGTTATCGTACTTTTTTGTAAATGCGCTTGACGAAAACCAGCTTGCCGGTACACTCGTTGTTGGTCCTTACATACATGAAAAGCCACAAGGCGACAAATGGAATGAAATAATAACGTATCTCCCACAAGATAACCGGAGAGAGTTTCTTCAATTGGTTGAAGAAATACCACTCATCTCCTCGAAGCGCTCCGTTGACTTAAGTCGAATGATATACTATGCGGTTCACAAGAAACTGGTCGATTCATCAACTAGCTTTCCCTTGGAGAGCATGCTAATTCCTGAATTAGATGCAGAGAAGAAACAGCTGAATGCCGAACTTTCTCGAAGACGCCGCAATGGTATGTTGCACTCCAATCTGTCTCATGAGCGGGTCATGCTGCACTACGTTCGAAATGGAGAGAGGGAACGAATAAGAACATTCGTCACCGAATCCATTATTGCTGAAGATGAATTTGGTGTGCTATCCAAGCGAAGTAGGATACGTAGTGAGAAGAACTTAATGATTACTGGAATAGCTCTAATCTGTCGAGCGGCAATTGAGGGAGGAGTACACGAGGAGGATGCACTTACGCTGAGTGATTTCTATATTCAACAGCTGGAGGAAAAGGAAACATTGCAAGCGATAAGTGCTATTATGACTAAAGTACTGTTCGATTTCGTGGATAGAGTATCTGAAGTTCGACGAGGGCACTACTCACACGCAATACAGACTAGTATTCACGAGATAGCTAATCATTTATACGGCGAGATTACACTTGAACGGTTAGCTACGTATACTAATTTCAGTCCGAACTACTTGTCGAGCTTATTCAAGAAAGAAGTAGGTCTGACAATTGCGAAGTATGTCCAACGTGAACGGATTGAAGAGGCCAAGAGGTTACTCACGCTAACAGATTATCCGATTGCTGACATTGCGGCTTGGCTTAACTTTAATGATCAAAGCTATTTCAATAGAGTATTTAAGAAATGGACTGGAATGGCACCAAAGGAATATCGGAAAAATGAACGATGAGGATCTCAATAATGTTTAGTAATAGTACACCTTGTAAGCGGAAATCGAGTGAATATTGGACCAGGATGCCATATCGGACTAATTGAGTATACAGAAACAGTTGATATGCATCCTAAGGCGATCGTGGATAATGTAAAGAAGATGATTTAGATATAGTCTGATGTGTGCATTCCCGTTTAGAGAAAGACATTGTAGCTATTACGGCCACCTATCTTGGTGGTCTTTATTCTATTTATAAGCTTATTAAGTTTAGTAGAAAGTTTATTATAGGTAAATTTATTAGTATAATGGCTAGAACGTATAACAAGAAAAGAGGGAACGAATGCCTACTATACTAGTTGCTGACGATGATGCGAACATTCGCGAACTTGTCTGTTTATTTCTTCGTAATGACGGATTCGAAACAGTTGAAGCCGCAGATGGACAAGAAGCACTGTCCGTTTATACATCAAAGAAAGTCGATCTTGTTGTGCTTGATATTATGATGCCGATTATGGATGGTTGGACGTTGTGTAAGGAACTGCGAAGAGCTGATCCTGATCTTCCCTTACTCATGCTAACAGCGAGAGGCGAAACTTGGGAGAAAGTAAAAGGGTTCGAACTTGGAGCCGATGATTATTTGACGAAACCATTTGATCCGTTGGAATTAACGGTTCGCGTGAAGGCATTACTGAAACGATATCGGATTGGCTCCACGCAGACGATACAGTTCGGCAATATCATCCTTGATCGACAAACCTATAAAGTAACGGAAGGGACGGAGTCGTTCACGTTACCACTTAAGGAGTTCGAATTGCTATATAAGCTTGCTGGAACACCTGGACAAGTCTATACACGTGAGCAATTGATCAATCAAATATGGGGTATCGATTATGCAGGTGATGATCGAACGATAGACGTACATATTAAACGGTTGCGTGAAAGGTTCGCGACTACACCTGATTTTCGTATCGAAACCATGCGTGGGTTAGGTTACCGCCTAGAGGTTAGCGAATGATTAGATCTCTATATATCCGTGTGGTTTTAACGTTTTTAGTTTCCGTTATTGCGGGCACAATAATTGCTTTTTTCGTGTCAACTTGGGTGTTCCAAGAAAAATTGAATGAAAATGCTCAAATTAACATAAGTAATTTCGGTCAGGACATCGTTGAGATTTACAAGGTACTGCCTTTAATTGAAGCAGAATCATATGTAAGTGGCATGAAGCAGCTTAATTCCTATCATATTCGAATTTACGATGAATTGGGCAAGTTCCAGTCTTACGGCAAGCTTAACGGACACAAGCCTAGCGCTGTAACGTTGGAACAAGTACAGAAAGTGTTAGATGGAGAGATTGTTAAAGACCATCCGAATGGTATTGCTGCGGTACTCTTAGGAATGCCGATAGAAACTGAAATGGGCAATAAGGCGATGTTTTTGGAGATGCTTGTCCCTCCTTCTACCTCTTTCGTTGTAAAGTGGGCATTAAATTTTGCAACTTATTCGTTGATTGCAGGAAGCTTATTAATTCTGGTTGCCTCAATATTTCTCGTAAGGCCGATTAAGAAGCTGACCAAGGCGACCAGACGTATAGCAGCTGGTGATTTCAATGTTAAGCTCAACATTAAGCAAACGAGTGAGCTAGGTACTTTAGCTAGAAGCTTCGAAGAAATGATGCATGATCTGCAGCAACTTGAGCAGATGCGTAAAGATTTTGTGTCGAACGTGTCGCATGAGGTTCAGTCGCCGCTTACCTCAATATCTGGTTATGCGATCGCGCTCAAGCGAGAAGACATTACAGGGAGTGAGCGAATTCGTTATCTTGATATTATTATTAATGAAGCAGCACGGATGTCTAAGATGAGTGATAGTCTGCTCAAGCTAAGTTTACTTGAATCACAGTCACAACAGATGCGGCTAGTAACACTTAGTCTTGATGAACAGATCAGAAGAGTGATCGTCGCAATTCAGCCGCAATGGTCAGCTCGTGATATTCGTTTTGAGCTAAATTTAAAAGCAGTTATGCTAACGGCTGATCATGATCAGCTTAATCAAGTATGGACCAATATCATCGGCAATAGTATTAAATTCTCCAAGGATGGCGGCATAATTAAAGTCAGTATGAAACAAGAAAACCATAACGTGACCGTTACAATATGTGATGAGGGCATTGGTATTTCGCCAGAGGATCAAAAGCGGATATTCGAACGGTTCTTTAAAGCAGATCGTTCTCACAGTCGTAAATATGATGGAAGTGGTATGGGACTCGCCATTGTGAAACAAATTATAGCGCTACATCAAGGTGATATACGAGTGGAAAGCGAGCTAGGTCAAGGGACGACGATCATTGTTACTTTACCCATGACAACTCAGGCAGAGTAATCATATTGCTTTCGTATCAATGAGATAATCAAAATGCATCCACGAAGATTCATGTTCTAAATGCTACAGCATCATGTGTAAGCTTCTTTACATGTGATACGGTAGCATTTTTTTGTTAGTTCATATTCCGTTCATATTGAAGTCATGAACAGTACATCTTGAACATATAAAATTGCCTTAGTGGCCCATTAAGGTAATTCAATATATAGATGAGGACAGGAGTCGATACGAGTGAAATCAACTGAAGAGGTACAGAAAAAGAAGATGAATAAACCGCTTAAAATAATACTTATCTCACTAGCGGTCATTATTATTACGGTAGTAGTTTTTCTAGCGACTGTTTTTATCGTTAATGTGATTAGCAGTAAATCGGAACAAGGGAAAATACAAGCTTATGGTCAATTAGTACCTGTAGATGGAAAAAATATGAATGTTCTTATTGAAGGGAATGGAGAAGAAACAGTAGTGCTACTAACGGGTTACGGAACAGCAGCACCAGCACTTGATTTTAAGCCACTAATTGAAGAACTAACACCATTTTACAAAGTAGTGGTCGTTGAGCCATTTGGTTATGGATTAAGTGATGAAACTACGAAGGAAAGAACCAATGAGAATATTGCTAGTGAAATTCATGAAGCTCTGCAAAGTCTTAACATTGATAAATATATTCTCATGGGTCACTCTATAGCAGGAATTTACGGACTAGAATACGTGAATAAATATGAAGATGAAGTGAGTGCATTTATCGGAATTGATAGTAGCGTTCCAACCCAACCGGGTATGGATGTTGAATTACCAGTAGATACTTTTCAACTACTTCAAAAATCAGGTATCGCTAGATTGATCATGAAACTAAGTGATGACCCATATGCCACTCTGCCATTTGATAACGAGACCAAAGAACAATTAAGAATGATTACACATAAAAACTTGTATACTTCAACTCTTATGAATGAGATGAAAAATTTCAATCGAAATTTCCAAGCTGCTGAAAGTTTATCATTCCCGAAAACTCTTCCTCTAATGTTATTTGTACAAGCAAATAATTCAGATGTTGAAGGTTGGATACCACTTCATGAAGAACAAGTGAAAGATTCGGAATTTGGAGAGATGGTGTTGTTAGAAGGGGATCATTATTTACATCATTCTAAATCCAAAGAAATCGTTGAGAGTCTCCGAGCGTTTATGGAAGGCATTGAATAAAAAAGACTAAGGTCCCAAATAGTACAAGTCTAACTAAGAAATTTAGTTATACTCAGCCACAGCGTACAGACGGTGGGGCAGCTAACAATGACTTATTAAAAAGTTAAAATGACAAACAAAAAAAGCAAAGGGAAATTCCCTTTGCTTTTTTATATTTGTAATATAGCTACATTTCGTAGCTATTACCTCTAACACCTAATTACTTATCGAAAACCATAATAAGTGCATTACTCAAGTCTCTACCAGCAGGAGTAATATACTTGCCGCCTGCATATAAAGCACTTGATGCTCCACCGTCTAAATTCATTGCTTCTACTGCTTTTAGCTTAACCATTACTTGTGCTAACTCTGGAATAGACGCTGCAGCAGTTGTTACAATAATTAATTGGCCATCGGCTGTAACGCCTATTGCACTACGCGCGCCGCGACTAGTAAGAATTTTAGGGTCTTTAAATCCTTCACCTACTGGATCTGTATCCACTTTGCCGTTACTTACAAGTCTTGGTCCAGCTTGTAATGCAGTTTCTACGACACCTTCATCGAGAAGTTTTTTAAGTTCACTCTCTCCATTTGCAATTAGTGCCTCACCACTTTTTGTGTATACAAATACGGAACGCTCATCCCCTGAAGCTTTATTAATGACTTTCCCATCCTTAACGATATATCCGTATGGAATTTTCGTACTAGTTTCCGAATATGCGTTGAAGAATGTACCGTTTACGGCTACTGAAGCTTTGGAACGCTCTACCATTTTCTTGAAAGTCTCTGTACTGCCAATCTTGTTGTTGGCATACACTGCATCAAATCTAACTTTTGGATGATAAAGGTCAATGTACACGGTGTTGACGCTGATTGTTTTTGTTGATGTTGCTATTTTTGAACTACCTGTGCGTACCGGTTCATTCAATGCTTTCTCAACTCTTCGCAGAGGAACTGCTTCAATTTCTGTTTTTACTGTACCATTCTGAATGACAATTCGTCCTTCTTTTAAGTAAGATACTTTTACTCCAAGTGCTTCTCCAACGAAACGAAGAGGTACATAGACGGTTCCAGACAAATTAAATGGAGCTGCATCGAGTGTTTGTGATTTTCCATTTACAACAGCAGTTGTTTTACTAACCGTTAACTCAACGCTATCTGATTTGTTTGAAATTCGTACTTTATTATTAGCGCTATCCCAATTGACTTTAAAGCCAAAAGTTTCAGCAGCAAAGCGGACGGGCACGAATGATCTTCCTGCTGATTCTTGCACAATTCCGTACTTTTTAGCAGCAGAAGCTGAATTAGCCAGATTAAGCTGAGATAGTAGAATGAGCGCTGCACATACTAGCATAATTTTTTTAAACATTTAACTTTCCCCTTTGTAAGTAAGATTATGTTCATTCTCATTTTACACGAAATTATAATTCCTGAATATTACATTATCTATTTTCACTAACAAATATGAAAATAGATAATGATATGCCTAATCCTTATAAATGTAATAATTTAATTCCAAATAAAGTATCTTGTAATGTAATAGAAGTTCATTGTATTATATTCCTATCGTAAAACTAGGAATAAGAAGGTGCAGCTATGATACAGATGATTATTACGGGTGTTTTTTGTGGATTTTTACTGGGATTTGTAATGCAACGTGGTCGTTTCTGCTTAACAGGCGGATTTCGAGATATGTATATTGCCAAGGACAACCGCATGTTTTATGCTCTGCTTATTGCAATTGCTGTGCAAAGTGTTGGTGTCTATGCACTAATTGATATTGGAGTATTTCAATATACAGCAGGTCAGTTTCCGTTAGTAGCAGTAATTGTAGGGGCGTTTGTTTTCGGAGTTGGAATTATTTTTGCAGGTGGCTGTGCTACAGGAACTTGGTACCGAGCAGGAGAAGGATTAATTGGTAGTTGGATAGCGTTAGCTATGTATATGTTAATGGCAGCAATCATGAAATCGGGTCCGTTAGCGAAATTTACAACGGACGTGCGTGAGCCAGTCGTTGGTACAGACTCCATTGCCGATACTTTCGGTATTAATGTATGGTTTATCGTCGTACCATTTGTTGCTTTAGTGGCATTTATTATTTATCGCGAGCTGAAAAAGCCTAAAATTAAAATTCCACAATTAAAGCCAAAGAAGACAGGCTTAGCGCATATTTTATTTGAAAAACGTTGGCATCCATTTGTTACAGCAGTTTTGATCGGTTTAATTGCAACAGTAGCTTGGCCGTTAAGTGCACTATCAGGTCGTATATTTGGCTTAGGAATAACAACTCCATCAGCAAATATTTTGCAATATTTAGTGACGGGTGATGTTGATTTCATTAATTGGGGTGTATTTTTAGTACTTGGAATTTTCTTAGGTTCCCTGTTCGGTGCAAAAATGAGCGGCGAATTCCGCGTACGTGTTCCTGATGCAAAAACATGTGTACGTAGTGCATCCGGGGGGTTATTAATGGGCTTCGGTGCAAGTATTGCAGGTGGATGTTCCATTGGTAATGGATTAGTTATGACATCGATGATGACATGGTCAGGTTGGGTTGCATTATTGTTTATGATCTTAGGTACTTGGACAGCATCCTACTTTGTATTTGTTCGGCCAGCAAAACAACGTGCTACAGCGTCAAATTCTGTAACTTTATAATAAGGAGATATGATAATGAAAAAAACATTAGAAGTGTTAGGGCTAGTATGTCCATTCCCGTTAATTGAAGCTAAAGAAGCTATTAAAGAATTAAGCTCAGGTGATGAATTAGAAGTACAATTCGACTGTACGCAAGGTACAGAATCAATTCCCCGTTGGGCGGCAGAAGAAGGTCACGATGTTATTGCATATGAGCAGTTAGGCGAAGCCTCTTGGACGATTACAGTAAAGAAAAAATAATGATTCTTACTCACCCGTAGAAATGCGAATGCGGGTGAGTTTTTTTATTAGATATAGGAAATATGTAAGTAAATGATACTTTGGGCTAGTAAATCTATTCTAGTTTGACATGTCCTACAGTAATAAATAAGATACGAATTAAAGTTACATTGTAAAGGTAGGAACTTAGATGGCGGAAAATTTTCAAACCGAAACTGACAATTTACATAGACCAACACCTGAATATATTGAGAGCGTCCATAAATTAAGAGAAAAACTTTTGCATGCTATACAAATTGGTGATAAAGATTTAATGAGAGAATATGAGATTGATTCCAATCAATTATTTGGAGAGGTACAATTAAATATTCTGAATCGAGTTCCTAATGATAAGGTTCGATCCTATAAAAATATACTACTATCGCACAACACCCTCTATAGCTATTCAGCTGAAAGAGGGGGATTAAGTGCATGGCAATGCCATTTTATATCAGAAAAGTATGCCATCATGATCGAACATACAGCAACGATGTCTGAACTAGATAAGATCCATTCAAATATGCTTAGGGAGTATTGTGACCCAACGATTCGTAAATCTACAAGTGAAAACTTAACGATTGTAGAGAAAGCAGAGAAATATATAGAAATGAACTTTTCGGAGGATATTTCAATGGAGGAGATGGCAAGGAAATTACATGTTCATCCTTCACATCTCATGCGATCATTTAAGAAAGAAAAAGGAACAACTATTAGTTATTATCGTAATTTGAGAAGAATACAAGAAGCAAAGGAACTTATTCTTTTCTCTAATCTAACAATGACCGAAATTGCGATTATCATTGGTTTTAGTAACTCTCAGTATTTTTCGAAATTTTTTAAAGAAGTTGAAGGAGTAACACCACTAGAATTTAAGAAAATGAAGAAATGATCTATAAATGATATAAATGATGTGATATAGCAACAATTTCAGAGCAGATAATTTTTAAGGGTGCATGGTAATCATGCACTTATTTTTGTTGTCGCCCTTTTATCATTATTTGAATTGTAACCGAATACAAAAACATGCAATTATACTATAAAAACATGCAATTGTAGTGCAAAACTACTTTTGAATTTCGCTGTATACTTGTAATCAATCAATATATAAAGCGCTTACTTATAGAGTTAGAAAACGTAATGCAATACATTAATTACTTCAATATACACTGGGAGGTTAACTTATGAAGAAGTTTGGAGTAAAGGATCAAGTAGGATACGCATTAGGAGATATCGGTGGTAGTTTCGTTAACTTATATATCGGTTCATTTTTCTTAATCTTCTGTACCTATGTATTAGATGTAAGCCCTTACTTTATGGGGACGTTGTTTTTATTAGCTAAAGTGTTCGATGCAGTTTGCAATATTATTATGGGTACGATTCCAGATCGATGGAAACTCGGAAAATCTGGAGATAAATTTCTACCGTATATTACTATTTCCAAATGGATATTAGCAGCGTCTTGTTTATTATCTTTTGCTGATGTATCTAGCTGGGGATCTACAGCAACTCATATATGGGTAGTATTCGTCTATTTATTCTTCTGCGTTGCTTACACAGCGGACTCAATTCCTTACGGTTCTCTTGCATCAGTAATTACGAATGATCCTGTGGAACGCACGAAATTATCTTGTGCACGTGCTATTGGTGGCATGGTTGTTGGACTTGGCTTCTTATCTTTTGTACCAATGTTTATCTATGATGATTCTGGTGCAGTAGTTCCGAAGGCGTTTTTCCAAATTGCAATTGTATTTAGTATTTTGTCTGTATTAGCGTATACAGGACTTGTACGACTAACAACTGAACGTATTCGTGATGATAAACCAAAGGGTGCTAAATCTGATTACAGTTTCAAAGATGCATTTAAGATCGCAATTACGAATAGACCACTAATTGGAATGATGGTTGCATCCATCGGTTCACTTCTTATGATTAATGGCGTAAGCCAATTAGCTGCAATTGTTTTTGCAGAGCGTTATCATATGCCAGGAGCTTTTACGATTAATTCATTTTTTAGTATTGCTGTTACACTTCTACTGTTCACCATTATTCCTAAGTTGGTCGCACGTTTTAATAAACGTAACTTGGTTATTGCTACTTCTATTTTCAGTTTCGCGGCATCCATTTTACTAACGATCGTTACTTTTGAAAATGTATATGTATTTATGGTGTTATATAATTTGTCTACAATCGGTAACTCTGTGTTCGTTATGGTTGTCTGGGCTCTAGTAACAGATTGTATTGATTATGCTGAACTTCAAACTGGTAAGCATTATGAAGGAACACTATTCTATATATTCCTTTGCACGTAAAGTAGGAATGGGTTTAGGTGCTGCTGTTGCTAGTTACTCCTTAGGTTGGGTAGGTTTTGTCTCTGGTGCAAAATCACAAACAGCAGAAGTGACAAATGGTGTATTGAAAATGTATACAGGTATGCCGATTCTTGCATTTGCTCTTATTATTATTGGTGTAGGTTTCATCTACAATCTGAATGCGAAGAAAACAAATGAAATGTATGCAGTATTAAAAGAAAGAAGAGCAGCTCAATCTCATGAAGCGAAAGTATGATTTCTAATAGATTGTTATGAATAAAGAAGCAGGAGGGTATTACATGCGTACAAGATTTCTTTCAAAAATGACAAACGGTGAAGTCGAACAATATTTAGATCGTAATGATATTATTTATATTCCAGTCGGAGTAACCGAAACACATGGTGCCTTACCGCTAGACGCTGAAACTGTTTTAGCGGAAGCTATTGCTTTGAAAATGGCTGAAGCATCAGATGGACTTGTTTTGCACAACTTGCCTTATTTCTTCGCAGGTGGAACGATTATCGGTCGCGGTACGATTCAAATGAGTATAAAAGATGGTATGGCTTATTTAGACAAGATTGCAAAGTCGTTATTAAATCAAGGATTTAGACGACAAGTTTATGTTACTAGTCATGGTCCAGCTCATATGACATTAAGCGGTATGGTACGTGATTTCTTTGACGAGACGAAAGTGCCCATTCTATATATCGATATGTTGAAAGCAGCAGAAGCAGCCAACTGCAATTTGATGGAGTCATTCCATGATATAAGTATTGGTGCTTATAAAGTTTTGGGTAGATTAGAAGATGTTCCATTGAACGTTCCAGAATCACATTCTGTTACTTATGATGTTGGGCATATGATAGCGGGGATGGATAAAAATCCTGGTAATGCATTAGGTAAATTCGCGTATCAATCAGCTGCGGTAGGATCTTACTTTAATGAACCATCCGATCATATGGTAACACCGCTCTTGAAAACAGCGGACGAAAGAGAAGTATATGCAGATGTGGGTATTAAAGTAATAGATGAACTTATAGAGGCACTAGATATGCCAACGATCGTAGCAACACTACGCCAAGCGGATGTTTATACTAAAGATGTTATTCTCCCTAGATACGGCACTCATTTGCCACGCTAATAAAGTAAAACAAACAATAAGTCGTGCGATTCTTTTAGGATTGCACGACTTATTTGTTTATGTTTGCCTTAGTTATTGCGATCGTCATCAAAGTGTCATATCAATGTTTTATTAATCCATATATAATTAATTTACTAATAATTATGTTGTTTTCAAGTAGGAGGCGAACTTGTTGAAGTGGTTTAAGGGAAAAAATAAAAAGTCAATTATTGTATTGATTATTGTCGTTATTATCATTGCTGGCGCGCTCGATATTATATTTAAAGGATTATTGTATCAACTATTATCTAGCTTGGTTTGAGTATATATTGTAAAGAAAGTTTTGTTAGTGACAGCCAGTAGTTTGTATAACGGTTAGTGCGATGTGAAATAATGTAGTGAATATTGTACAAGTTGTATTACATTTAGAGGAGATGCAGTATGGAACTTTACTTTCTCGGTACAAGTGCTGGTATGCCGATTCGTGGGAGGAATGTGACCTCTATAGCGCTGCGAGTATCCCAGTATAACGGCTCGTTTTGGATGTTCGACTGCGGAGAGGGCACCCAGCATCAACTGTTACATACTTCCTTAAAGCTTTCCCGTCTGAATAAGTTGTTCATTACTCATTTGCATGGCGATCATGTCTATGGTCTTCCAGGTTTATTAAGTAGCCGCTCATCGCTCGGCGGTACAGATGCTTTACACATTTACGGACCGCAGGGATTACATGAACTACTGGAGACAAATTTGCGGTTAACTGAAACTCACTTGAACTATCCATTGCACATCGTGGAAATTAATGAAGGAATGTTATTCGAGGACGATGAAGTGATGGTGGAGGCGGCGAAACTGGATCATCGTATAGATTGTTTTGGATATCGAATTATGGAACATGAGCGTAAGGGAGCACTTAATGCTAGTTGGCTTGCTGAGATGGGAGTTCCAGCAGGTCCTGCCTATGGTCAATTAAAAGCTGGTAACGATATTACTTTAGAGGACGGTCGTGTCATTCGTTCCGCAGATGCCGTTGGCAAGCCATTGCCTGGACACATCATTACGATACTTGGCGATACAAGACCATGTGATAATGCAGTGAAGCTCGGTGAGGATGCAGATGTTCTTATTCACGAGGCAACATTTGCTCATGATTTGGCAGAGAAGGCATATGAGTACGGACATTCCACTGCTCTACAAGCGGCAGAAATTGCGTATGCTGCAAAAGCAAAGAAACTATTTATTACTCACTTTAGCTCCAGGTATCAGCTAGAGGATTTAGCCCATCTAGAGATGGAAGCGAGAAGTATATTTAGTAACACGGAAGCAGCGATAGAGCTGAGGCCATATACGATACTGCTGTAACTATATAACAGTATACAAATGTCTTACTTATCAGTTCTCGGATAATAAGAAAAGCCAGGTTTTTTTACTATAAATTGCTTTTTCTTTGTTAAAGCGTTTATTAATTCTGGTCCTACGTGTAAGTTCTCTTGAACGATGTGATGAGGTGTTAGTGCCATCCACTGATTAAGTGAAATATCTTCAAAGCGATCACTCTTAAATATTTCTAAAACCCACACACTCTTATTACCCGTGTTTTGAATGTAATGTCCGAAAGCACGCGGTACATAACCAACATCCCCAGCACGATAATTGAACGTGCGAGCAGTACTATTAGGTGCCATAACCGTCATTCTCGCTGTACCTGAAATATAATATTGCCATTCATCATTGTTTGGATGCCAGTGCATTTCTCTCATTGCGCCAGGTTTGATCTCCAGTAATGATGCGGCAATTTGAGTCGAAATAGGAAAGTTCGTTGAATCCACAATACGTACTGTACTCCCGCCAGGAGTTACAATTGGCTCTTGTGCAAGTAGTCGATGTGTAAATGTGGTTGGTACTGTACCTTGTGGGTCTGCTACTTGCTGACTTTCCAGTGGGCCAGGAACGTTCGATTGAAAAATATATAACTGATGGGTTGGGATTTCGGCAAAAACATTTGTTGGAACACCAAAATTTGCCGATAGGACGTCCTTTGGCGTATGAGCAAACCAATCAGAAATACTTAAAGTATTGAGGTCAGAGAAGCTACCATCAGGGAAGACAAGCAAAAACTCACTGCCTTCCTCAAGTCCTTGAATAGAATGAGGAAGTCCGGGAGGGAAGTACCAAAGATCCCCCACACCTATGTCAGCAATGAAGTTCCTCCCATTCTGATCTACTGATGTAATTCGTGCTCGACCCACAAGCATAATCGCCCATTCCGCTTGCTGATGCCAATGTAACTCTCGCACACCACCCGGAGTTAGAGCCATATTCACCCCAGCAATCGTTGTCGCAATCGGAAGTTGTCTAACGGTCACTTCTCGTGACCATCCACCGTGATTTAATTGCATATTAGTATCGGAGAAAGAGAACTTTAGGTTAGGAAGTGATCCGGCATCGGTAACAGGCGAAACTAGCATGTCAGGGTTCTCAAGATCGCGCATAATATCCCGAGGTCCTAAATCCCACCAACCAGCTCCATCATTTCTTATCGGTTGTGGTATATCTCCATTCCGTTTTTCGTTTTCCAAATGTTACGCACCCCTCATTATATACTTCACACTCATTACTAGTTAAGTGCCTATTTTAAGTTATGAATAGACTATGTATTTGGCATTTTGTCCCTCTTTTCAGCTCAGCGTTCATTGTTCATATTCAGTTCATATATTTCATTTATTATCGCTAAATCAACAGTAATCTATATAGATATATTAAGGCGTATCTATAGATGAATGAGGTAGAGACAAGTAAATATCCGCCTTAAGACGGAGCAATTTTTCCAACTTGAGATCAATTACAAAAATTGTAAAACCAATTTATAGTAATACGAAGAGGGAGGAATGACAATGAGTAATGTAATTACAAGCCAAGTCATTCGAAATAATGGGGAGTGGGCAGTTGAAGCGAGCGGACTCGTCAAAACTTTTGGTGATAATCGTGCGGTTGATGGTGTGGATTTGAATGTACGTGCTGGTACAATCTACGGTGTACTTGGTCCCAACGGAGCGGGAAAGACGACTACGATTAGCATGCTAGCTACGTTACTACGAGCGGATGCAGGGTCAGCACGTATCTTCGGATACGATGTAGTGAAAGAGTCAAATATTGTACGTCAATTGATTGGAGTAACTGGTCAATATGCCTCAGTCGATGAGTCACTTAGCGCTACCGAAAATTTGATTATATTTTCAAGATTGTTAGGACTGGGGCGAGCAGAAGCAAAGCGTAAGGCAGCGGAATTGTTGGAAGAATTTAGTTTAACGGAAGCAGCGAAACGACCGTTGAAAAATTTCTCAGGTGGTATGCGTCGCCGTCTAGATCTAGCGGCAAGTCTTATTGCACAGCCTCCACTAATCTTCTTGGATGAGCCAACTACTGGTCTAGATCCGCGAACACGTAATCAAATGTGGGATACGATCCGCCGGTTGGTGCAGACCGGTTCAACTGTACTCTTAACAACACAGTACCTCCAAGAGGCAGATGAATTAGCCGACCGGATCGCAGTAATCGATCATGGCCGAGTTGTCGCAGAAGGTACGGTGAACGAACTGAAAGCTTCAGTTGGTACATCATCATTGCATCTAAGTATTCAGCATTCACATGATATGCTAGAAACTCGTCGTATTGTTGAAAAAGTACTTAACGCTAGGTCAACAGTTTCGTCAGAAATAGGGAAAATTACGGCTCCAATGGCGGATGCTGACCGAGTCACTGATCTGCTAATTGCTCTTCGAGAAGCGGGAATTCAGCTTGCTGAGTTAAGTGTACAGAAACCAACTTTAGATGAGGTGTTTCTAACTATTACTGGCAATGATGTTACGCAGGAAGTATCATCAACGTCTAACGAGTCAGAAAAAGTGTTGGAGGTGAGCATATGAGTAGTACTTCTATTAAGTCGATTGCGGAACGCCAACTGCGTAACCATACGAGCTTTAGCCAATCTGTACGCAACTCGTTAACGATGGCTTATCGAGGCCTGCTCAAAATTCGACGTACGCCTGAGCAGTTGTTTGATGTCACGCTCCAGCCGATTCTGTTCACGCTAATGTTTACTTATATTTTTGGAGGAGCGATCTCCGGTGATGTACTTAGTTATTTGCCGATCATTATTCCAGGAATTCTTGTACAGACTGTAATTACAACTTCCATTGTTACCGGTGTCCAGTTACGTGAAGATATGGATAAAGGTGTATTCGACCGATTCAAGTCACTGCCTATTGCCCGGATTGCACCACTCGCAGGGGCACTGCTCGCAGATACAATCCGTTATACAATTGCAACAATACTCACATTCACGATGGGATATGTAATGGGATATCGTCCTGAGGGTGGCTTTGGTTACGTCGTTATTGCTGGACTTCTAGTTATTGTATGTGCTTGGGCTATTAGCTGGATTTTTGCCTTCTTCGGTGTTATTGCACGTACCGCTTCAAGCGTACAAGGAATTTCGATGATTGTGTTGTTTCCTCTTACGTTTCTATCTAATGCTTTTGTTCCCGCGGATACATTGCCGAATATTCTTCAATGGTTCGTGAAAATCAACCCAATTTCTCATCTTGTCACTGCTGTGAGGGAACTTGCTAACTCTGGCACGATAGGTGTTGACTTATATATTTCACTTATCGGCGCTGCTGTCATTGTAGCGATCTTTGCTCCAATTACAGTACGTGCATATATGCGCAGGACGTAGAGGAGAAAATAGTTTGGCCCGATTTACCCATAAAGCATCCTTTGGATGCTTTTTTTTTGTTATTGTATATGGTTAATAGTGTTAATTTTATTTATAATGTTAGTTTAATGCTTTATTATAAAGATCTGGATCCTACATAATGATTTTTAAGCATCTAAGATCGAAAGGAAGTCATCTCTTGTTTGAAACCTTACTGTTGAACTTCTTATTCTTGCTAATCCCAGTATTAATATTTTTAATTTTCTTTGAGAATAGTGCTTATTCATATAATAGAATAATTATTGTCTTGCTATCGGCAGTCGCGATGAGTCTATGTATTGCCAAGCCATTTAAACTCGATATTGGATATATTTTTGATCTGAGATACATTCCGTTTATTATCGTAGCTCTTTTTGGAGGTTATAAAAATGTTCTACCGTTATACTTAATCTTAAATGTGCACCGCTTCTATGTAGGTGGAGAAGGTAATATTAAGTCTTTACTTTTCTCAACAATCATTTTTATATTGATACCACTTTTTAGTGAGAAATTCTTGAAACTACAATCGAAAGGTCGAATTATAGCGGCAACTGTATGTTCTTTTCTCACTATGGGTTTTTATCTAATTACTTTAAGTTTTGCTCATGGGGCAGTAAGTCATCAATTCTGGGTGCTCACCGTAAATGCCTTTATGACACATGTGGGAGTAATGATAGTCATAATGATATTAATAGAAAAAATTATCGCTAACATTAAGAACCGTGATCGAATTATTCAATCGGAAAGATTAAATGTGGTGAGTGAATTAGCGGCTAGTGTATCACATGAGATAAGAAATCCACTTACGGTGACGAGTGGTTTTCTCCAATTATTGAAAAAGTCTAAGTCAATTACCGAGGAAGAGAAATCGTATGTAGATCTATCTCTACAAGAATTACAACGAGCAGAAAAAATCGTTAGCGATTATCTCTTATTTGCCAAGCCACAATCTGAAAATATGGTATATTCAAATATGAGTGAAGAATCACAATATACAAAAAATATTATTATGCCATATGCTTCCATACATAAAGTAGAGGTTGAGTTTAGTTTTAATAACTCTCTTAACAAAAGTTATGATCGTAATCAAATCCAACAATGTCTAATTAATTTATACAAAAACGGTATTGAAGCAATGAAAGAAAATGATGGTGGTAAGCTGAGTATCGATATATCAGAAAGAAAGCAAAATATTATCATTAGTATTCGTGATACAGGAATTGGAATGTCGAAGGAAGAAATCTCACGACTAGGAAGACCGTATTATTCTACGAAAGAAGAAGGAACGGGTCTTGGCATGCTTATGGTCTACAGTACCATCAATAAAGTCAAAGGGAACATTGAAGTTGATAGTGAGAAAGGAAAAGGTACAACCTTCCTTATAACTATTCCTACGTAAATAGTTGATTACTCCATTAATCGAATATATTAGCGAGCAGAATAAAACCGCAACAACGGTAGAAATATTACCATTATTGCGGTTTTATTCTATATAAGTGACAAATGTCCATGCTAGATAGAAGCCATCCGACATCCATTTTAAGAATCTATGGTTTGAATTTTCCATATTTCGTTGTTAACGGTAGTTAACTTTTACAAGGGATAGAAACCCTTGTATAGAATACATATTTAATAGGTAATTGATCAAGTGGGAGGCTATATTATTGAAAACAATACAACATATGTTCGAACACTTATATTGGGCAAATCAACGTATTTTAGAAACCTTACAAAACTGTGAAGCAGATGAGCAACAGATACGTTTATTTCTACATATCCTATGTGCAGAACAAGTATGGATAACTAGATTACATGGAATGGATAGTTCTCAACTACCAATATGGTCAGACGGTAATCTCACAGACTGTATAAATCTTAGTCAACAAAATGTAGAGAACTACACCATGTATCTCAATCAATTAGAACATACAGATCTAGATAACATCATCCAATATTCCAATAGTAAAGGGGAACAGTTTAACAGTTCTATCCGAGAAATTTTAACTCATGTAGCTCTTCATGGACAATATCATCGAGGACAAATTAATATGCGGCTCAGGCAAGCTGGAATTGAACCCGTTAGTACCGATTATATTGTTTATGTTCGATAGATTAGATACGATTTTAAGCCCATTCTGACATAATAGAATGGGATTTTTACACTTCTTAGTTTACTGAATAAACAAAGTCTGTTAATCTAGACTTGATACTCGATCAAATAACATGTTTAGCTCTATTTGGACGGGGAGCAAGTAATACATCAACATATTGGATTGTTTATTTCAATCACCTAACATACGGAGGGAATAATTTAGATGACTAATCAAGCTAAGAAAGTAGTTGTAACTGGTGGAAGTGGTATGTTGGGCCGATGGGTAGTTAAACATTTGGTGGAACATGGATATAATGTGCTGAACGTCGATACACGTCAACCGGAGGAGGCAATATGCCCTACGCTAATCGTCGATCTTGAAGATTTAGGTCAAACATACGGTGCACTTGCTGATGCTTATGCTGTTATTCATATGGCGGCAATTCCAAGAGCTGGAATGTTGCCACCAGAGGTGACATTCCGTAATAACGTAATGTCTACTTACAATGTTTTGGAAGCGGCTTCAGGACTAGGCATTAAGAAAGTCGTAGTTGCTTCTAGTGAATCTTCGTACGGCATTTGTTTCGCTGTTCATCCGTTTGGTCCTCAATATGTACCAATGGATGAAGAACATCCACAGCTGCCACAGGATAGCTACGGTTTATCCAAGGTTGTAGGTGAATTAACTGCAGATATGTTCCACCGAAGATCGGGTATACAAGTCGTTTCACTTCGCCTAGGAAATGTCATTCCACCAGAATGGTACGAACAGTTCCCATCATGGATTAATAATCCCGAGGAACGCGAACGAATTTTGTGGAGTTATATCGATACTCGTGATGCTGCAGAAGCTTGTCGTCTAGCAATAGAAGCAGAAGGACTTGGTTCTGTAGCGCTTAATCTCGGATCGAATGAGACGAGTATGGATGTACCAAGCCGTGAGCTAATGGCTGCACGTTATCCTGAGGTAACTGACTTCCGTGCTCCACTTGAAGGACATGAAGCGTTACTTAACAGTGAGAAAGCAATGAAGTTACTTGGCTGGGAGCCGAAATACAAGTGGCGTGAGCAGCTTGGAAAGTAATAGATTCATAGGAGGTTGCCCCTATATTAGGGGCGATCTCTTTTTCATCATTCTATCTTAGAGAAGGTGTTACTTCGTGGGTTATTTTCTACTCTTACTAGCTACATTAGCTTGGAGCTTTGTTGGAGTTCTAGTGAAAACAGCATCTACTATGGTGGATAGCTCCATTATCTCATTCGCTCGTTTTTTCTTCGGTGTTATCTGTCTTGTCATCTTTCTCTATATGCGTGACGGTAAGCTACAAATTAGGTTAGGGATGAAATGGATTTGGATTGGAGCACTTGCGAAAGCTGTAAATTATATATTTGAAAATATAGCTCTTAAAATGGGCTACTCCTATGGTAATATTCTCGTTCAGCCTGTTATGACCGTTGTGCTTTTGTTTGCGGCGGGATTAATGTTTAAGGAGAAAATATCAGTTAAAGGTTGGATTTCAGCAGCATTTTGCGTAGTTGGCGTGATCGTAGTTGGTTGGAATGGTACACCGCTTGATGAGCTTATGAGTGGAGGTGCATTAACGACGCTCTTGTTTACACTTGCTGGTGTCGGAGCTGCAGTACACGTACTTAGCCAGCGTATGCTGTTAAAGACTATGGACAATGGGAATATGAATTTATCTGTTTTCATGGTGAGCACATTAATGGTTGCCGCTCCAATGCCGCTGCAATCTCATAGTGTTATTGGACCGATAACGGTATGGGCATGTGGTGCTTTAGTATTACTTGGTGTCATTACAGGACTTAGCTTTTTCTGGTATGCGGAAGCTATTAAGAAAGTACCTTTTACAGTTGTTGCAATTGTCGGCAATAGTACAGTGCTATTTGGAATATCGTGGTCATATTTATTTTTTAATGACCCAATTACGATTTACATTATTATAGGTACGTTAATATTTGTGGCGGGGATTATACTATTGAATTTTAAAGTGACAAATTCTAAAGTTAGAAAAGCATCTACTGTGGGACATACTTGAAATAGTTGTATGATGTTCCATCGTTCAGCACTCACAACAAATATTTTTTTAAATGAAATAGCGTTTCCAAGCCATGTGGCTTTAGAAACGCTATTTTTAACTACCGCTGAAGAATGCACATACTGCACTATAACCGAATGAAAACGTATAGTTTTATAATGCAGCTTTTATTACTCTTTTATAATAGAGAACAGATAGTATACCGAAGATAGAATATAGAAAGGTATATAGTACCATAACCATAATCATTGGTGTCCAAACTTCAGTTCCAAACAAGAACCAACCCGATTGCACGGCAAAATAGCTATGGAAAAGTCCGATGATTAAAGGAATTCCAAAATTGTAAAGTTGCTTTGCTCGAATACCCCTCAGCAAGTCTCCTTCGGTATAACCTAGTTTCCGCAAAATGGTGTAACTCGGTTTTTCATCTTCGCTTTCATCCATTTGCTTAAAGTAGAGAATACATCCAGAAGTAATGAGAAAAGTTAGTCCTAAGAAACCAACAATAAACATAATTAGACCCATATTTATCTTTTGATTGCTACTCATTTCAAAGCGTGAAACATTATCTTTACTGAAGTTTGAAGCTAGAAAAATTTCATTTGCTGCTTTAATTTGATTCTCATCTTTAATATCAATTCCTATATATAACGATGTTGATTTTTGTATAGTCGGATTAATATCTTGCTGTAAACGTTGAAATACCGATTCGTCTACAATGGCGACGGGCAGGCCTCCATCGGTATAATTATACGAAATAACGTAGTCGGTGTTTAGCCCTACATATTGTTGTGAAATAACTTCATGCGCTCCTAACAATTTGATGGGACCAGATTTTTTCAAGGGCATAAACTTTGAAAGGAAATCATCATACCCGGTAAGGATGGTTTCATCAGCAGACACATCGATATCTTTGAAGGTTTGATCACTAATTACAGAAATAGTCATTGAATTTGGATCAAGTTGTAATTCACTTAGGTTTGAATCGATAATATGTCGTGCATCAATATTTACTTGAATGACATCAATTACGATTTCATTAAAAGCAATATGATTATCAAGTAAAGCTAATTTAAATAACTCGGCATCTTCTATGTTCGTCATCGCAAAGTTTGCGGGTACATTTTTCACTGCTGATTTTTCAGCTGAATAATAAGCGATATAACTTAAAGATAATAAACCGATAGCAAGTGCAGAAACGGTCGTAATAATCGTTAATAATAAGGCATTCGATTTCATTCGAAACATGATGGATGAAAGGGATAGTACTTCATTAATATTTAGATATCCGCCTTTGCTTTTTCTAATGATGTTCGCAATAAAGCGGACGGACCCTTTGTAGAAAAAGAATGTTCCGATAATGACCGAGCCAAGAATAAAGCTCATAGCTAGAAATAATTCATTCATTGATGTAAAGTCTCCACCAAATAACTTGGACGATACATAATATCCTAACAAAATTAATGTAATTCCAAATATACCAATCAGCATTTCAAAGAAAGAGATTTTTTTTACTTTACCTTCTGTTGATGATGTTACTCTGAAAAGGGACAATATCGTCTGCCTTCTAATAAATGTATAGTTCATCATCATAATAAACAGGTAGATAATACAGAAAACAATAAGTGTTTGAATAAATGCTTGTTTAGAAAAATACAACTGAGAAATGGCTTCGACATCCAGTGTTTTAAATAAGATCATGATGATTAATTTTGAAAACGAGAATCCAACGAATATCCCTATCGATAAGGAAATGAAATAAAGTATTAAATTCTCCACACTTAGAATGCGGAAAATTTTATTTTTGGTCATCCCTATCAATTGTAGGAGACCAACTTCTTTACTTCGTCTTTTAATGAAAATATTATTCGCATATAACAGGAAGATGGAGACAATTAGAACAAGTAATATTGAAGCGGTTTTAATAGCTGCTCCACCTTTAATGGATCCTTTAACCTCATCCATGGATGGATCATATTGAAGCGTCACAAAAGCAAAATAAAGAGCAACACTAAAGACTAGTGCGAATACATAAAGATAATAATTTTTAAGGTTTTTTTTCAGATTTTGAAAGATGAGATGATTAATGTTCATAGTGCACCCCACCTAATACACCTTGCGTTTTCATAATATCGGTTAAAAAAGATTGTCGTTCTTGATCACCTCTAGTAAGCTGCGTATAAATTTGCCCGTCTTTAATAAAAATGACTCGATTACAATAGCTTGCAGCAATTGGATCATGAGTGACCATAATAATAGTAGAGTCACGCTTTTGATTTAGATCACTCAGTTTGTTTAATAAATCAGAAGCGGATTTTGAATCAAGTGCACCGGTTGGCTCATCAGCGAAAATAATGCTTGGCTCATGAATAAATGCTCTAGCTGCTGATGTACGCTGTTTTTGCCCACCAGAAATTTCATTAGGGTACTTATCTTTCAGATCATAAATTCCGAGTTCTGTTGCGACTTCCTTGAATTTTTGATCTGCTTCTTTTTTTGGTGTTTTCGTTATCGATAATGGCAACAGAATATTCTCTTTTACCGTTAGCGTGTCTAATAGATTATATTCTTGAAAGATAAACCCTAAATATTTTTTGCGGAATTCAGCTAACTGTTTTTCTTTCATTTTTGTCATTTCAAGGTTATTAATTTTAATCGTTCCGAAACTAACTTTATCAATGGAAGAAAGGACATTAAGTAGTGTTGTTTTTCCCGATCCAGATGCACCCATAATGCTAACGAATTCACCTTTTTTAATCGTAATGTCAATTCCCTTTAATACTTCTTCTTTATTCGATTTATTACCAAAGCTTTTAGCAATTTTATTTGCCTCTAAAATATTCATATCGAAATCTCCTTAAAACTTTTTATATACTTTCTAAAATTACTTCTTCGATAGTAAAAAGTTACCTCAGAAGCATAAGCTATCTTTAATAACCTTATTATAAAAAGAGATCGCGTTTTTTGCCTTTCATTCACCTAACAAAATACAAAAGCATGTGACATTATTGTCACATGCTAACAATATTAACGAAATCATTGTTTTTTGGAAACGTTAAAGTAAAGGTTGTACCTGAGTGTAGTTGTGACTCCACATCCATATGTATTAGTAATGAATTTGCTGCTTTCTTTGTAAGATATAAGCCCATGCCTGTTGAAGAATTGTCATAATGTGTTGTCGTTGAAGTAAATCCTTTATCAAAAATTCGTGATATATCTTTAGCATCAATTCCACGGCCAAAGTCTTTAATTCGTAAATGCATTTGATTGTTGTGTTCATAGCTTTGAATAATAATATCATGTGCCTCACTATATTTAATTGCATTAGTTAATACTTGTCTGATGATAAATGATACCCATTTGGCATCACTAACAACCTCCGTTATTGCTAACTGAATGTCAAATCCAATTCCTTTTTGAATACACCATGATTGTAATGACTTAATCTCTTTGAAAATTAACGATTTCAAATCAATAGTTTCTATATATAAATCATTTTCTATAAATAATAGACGCTTCTGATGTAGCTGTTGATCAAGTAGCAAATGAATTCTGAGCCATTCGTAAGTTAGATGAGCTTTTAATGATTTATCATCTAATCGTTCGATCATTAAATGCATAGCTGTCAACGGTGTTTTCACTTCGTGAATCCAAGATAAAAGTTCGTCTTGTTCCTGCTCTAACAGAATACGATTTTGCATAGCTATCTGTCTCAAGTGCTCCGTTTGATCAGTTATACTTTGTTCAACTATCTTTTCGAAAGGACTATCAGATTGGTTTATCGCTGATAAATCAAGATTGTTCTCCCATTCCTTTAGGCTTCTATAAAACTTCGTTTCTTTATTGTAACGAATGATTAAGAAGAAGATAAAAATCATCGTTGTTAAAAATCCGATATAGAGAATAGGCTTGAAAGAGATCGACGTATCAACATAAGCAATAATGAGGATAAGAAATTGCTGAAATAGGAATAGGGCAATCCAGCTCCACCGTTCACGTAGAAATGTTATAAACATTAGTGTGCCTCTTCCACAGCAATATAACCTTGCCCGGTTTTTGTTTCGATAAACCGACCTAAATCAAGCTCATCTAGTTTTTTTCGTAAACGATTCAGATTGACCGTTAACGTGTTATCACTTACAAAGCGTTCATCATCCCATAAACTTGTTATTAATTCTTCGCGACTAACGATCTTATTCTTTTTCGTAATCAATAGTCTAAGAATATAGATTTCATTTTTCGTTAATTCGATTGATCCTACCTCATTGGTAACTATGTTTTTTTCATAATCAACCGTTGCACCGCGCCAAGTTTTGAGTGTTATTGGTTCCGTATTGTAATTATATACACGGCGAAGAATGGCTTGTACTTTAGCAACCAATACTTCAAAATGAAAAGGCTTTTGAATAAAATCATCAGCTCCGAGTTGCATCGACATCACCATGTCAGTAGGATGGTCTCGGGAAGATAAGAAAATAATTGGAACATTCGAATGGGATCGAATCATTCGGCACCAATGAAATCCATCGAACTTTGGAAGCTGAATATCAATAACAACCAAATCGGGTTTTATCGCTATAAATTGTTCCATCACCAAACCAAAATCTTCAATGCCATAAACATCATATGACCATTGCGTAAATCTATCTTTAATCTCTTTAAACAGAGTTTCATCATCTTCAATTAACATCAGTTTAAACAATGGATTCACCACACCTTAAATTATTTCGATTATATACATTTAGCTGAATATTTTAATGCACATTTATCAAATAGTATATCAGAAAGATTATAAATTCTGGAGTGACTGTTAACCGTTTATTCCGAAATATTGCATTACATGGTTGATTCAAAAAAAACCAGCGCAGAGTTGATGCTGCGCTGGTTTTTGCCGTATTATTAGTCTCGATCGTCATCGTCATCATCATCGTCGTCATGATCATCATCGTGATCTTCTTGATTATGGTCATCATCGTCATAATCGACAGACAAAATTTTTCCAGTGTAAGCATCTACATCTACTTCAACCTCACCACGACTCGTTGTTAGCTCAACTTCATACAAATGAATACCGTCATCAGTATCTTTATCCGTACTTTGCACTGTTCCTTTGACATGGTTAGCTGCAATTGTAGCTGCTTCTTTAGCGGAAATCATCTTTTTGTTAGTGGTGTTGTTTGTTGCTGTATTAGCTGGTTTTTGTTGTTGGACAGTTTCTTTGTCGTCATCTATTTTTACCTTTAAAGTTTCGCCAGTGTAGGCATCGATATGGACGTCGTATTCCTGTTTGTTTTTGACGATGTCAAAATCATAATATGTTATGCCGTCATCGTGCTCTAGCTCTACGCTTTTTACTTTCCCTTGCACAGCTGTAAGTGCGAGCTGTTGTGCTCGCTCTGAACTGATTTTTTTGTTGCTATCCGCTGATACGTTTGTCGATACTGCGCTTGTTCCAACTAATCCTGCTATCAATACAGCTGCTGATAGTGCAAAAATTTTCACTCGTTTGTTCATTTGTAATCGACTCCTTCTAATTATTATTGGGTACAGTTATTACTTTACATCCCCAAAATGAGAAGAAGGAGAGAGAAACATTAGAAATTGATGAGAAGCTACTATTAATCTTTTTCATCGCTATCATCGTCGTCTTCTTCCCAAACAACCGACATGATTGCTCCCGAGATTGCATTCACTTGTACGACTGCATCTCTGCCATCATTAACATCAATTTCTATAAGATAATATTTTTTGCCGTCCTTGGCTGTTTTTAACGAAACATCTTCAACTTCACCTTTAATATGAGCAGCAGCTAGTTTACTTGCTTTATCTGAGGTTAGCAGCTTTGCATTTTCTTTATTAGGAGTAGGGTCGATTTCCTTATCGCTATCTACATTGCTTGATCCTTGTCCTGTACCAGGTCCATTAGAACTATTCGGAACACTTGAAGGGGACGGTTCTGCCTTATCCGTTGGGATTGGTGAAGGTGTTGGCTTTACTGTTGGAGTAGGTTCCGCTTCGCTGCCCTGATCCACAGAAGAGTCATCTTCCTCCGCTAAAACCTGTAGCTGCTCAAGTGTCATAACTTCCCCGCTGTACGCACCAATCTCCACCTTATATAGTCCTTGGTCGGTTTGTAATTCCATGAGATATACATCTTTCAGTTTAACATTACTGTTTATAACACCAGGATATTGGGCGAGTAGAGCCACTTCAGCCGCTTCTCCAGTTAACATTTCGGCTTTTCCTGCCCAAGGCCTCCAAGTTAGCGTCGTAACAATGACGGCAATTACAAGAACACTGCTTCCTAATATCCATCGCCATCGTTGATTCATAGCTATCACTCCATAATGTGTTTTTCGTTATTATATCTTATGAAAATGAGAAAATGATGAGAATCGAAGCTTGCTTTGGCTATATTTTCTCTAGTGTAATAGTCACAGTTGTCCCGACACCCTCTAAGCTATCCATCTCAATATTTGCTCCAAGCGTGTCAGCAATTTGCTTGGCTAGTGATAAGCCGAGTCCTAGACCACCACTCTGTCTGCTACGTGCCTGATCAATACGATAGAAGCGATCAAATACTTTACCAAGCTCCTGCTTTGGGATACCGACTCCACGGTCCGTAATGCGAATCCAGCCATTCATATTTGATGACCCTAATGTGATCGTAATGGATTCATCACTATATTTGCGTGCATTGTCTAGAAAAATATACAATAACTGCTTCAGTAACTGTTCATCTGAGGAGACAGCTAGAGAGGGTACTCCTTCTACATAGACATCGCGATGATATGCATTTTGAAATGCAGCAGCAGTATTTGCTGTTAATACCACCGCATCAAGTTTCTCTTTTTTCATTTTCCATTGCTCCTTGTTTCTGGCAAGCAGCAACAGCTGTTCAGTCATTTCTCGCATCCGAATGGCTTCCGAATGAATGGCTTCGATTGACTCAAGAAAGAGATCAGGGCGTTCTAACCCTTTTCTTTTTAGCAAATTAGCATAACTTTCTATTACGGTAAGCGGAGTGCGCAATTCATGTGAGGCATTCGAAACAAAGCTTTCCTGCTTGGCAAAGTTGCTTTGAAGTAACTCGATCATCCGATTAAATGTATCACCCATTTCTACCAGCTCGTCTTTTGAATTGGTTGCCAGTGTCAGTTGTTTAAATTGACCGCTCTGTTGTATGTCGCGCATCGTAGTTGTCATTGAACGAATCGGCTTCATAATTAGTTCTCCTAGTAATCGTCCAGAAATAATGACAGGAATGAGAGCAAGCAATGTAACGCCAATGAGTACAAAACGCAATGATCGTAGCTTAATTATCGTATCTTGCAAGCTTTCTGTCGTTTGAATGTTGACAACTTCTCCATTGTGCCATATGACAGGCATAGAAATGAGTACGTAGCTTTGCCCATCATACTTTACAATTTCAGACTTCTTCTGGGCATAGAAAACCGCTGGTTTTTTGCTTAGCTCCGTCTGTGATGGAGAAGTAACGGGGGGATAACTTACCCCATTTTGAGCGACAATTTGTAGCATTCCATCAATTGGGGCATAAGCACGAAGCAAATCTGACAGTGGCATGGTTGCATTATCCTGTAAGCCACGAGCGATAGCTGTCGTCTCAGTTTTTGCTTGCTCGATCTCGCTATTAAGCGACATATAATTAAACAATAAGTATATCGATACGTTCATAACAATAAGAAGAACAGCGAACAAAAGCGATGAATATAGATGGATTTTACTTTTTAGTTTCATCTTATATCGTATCCTTTAATACATATCCGACACCTCGAACAGTTTGGATCAGCTCAGGGAGTCGACCATTATCGATCTTTTTACGAACATATCTAATATATACGTCTACAATATTTGTTTCGCCGTAATAATCAAATCCCCAGACTGCTTCGAGAATTTGCTCACGCTCTAATACTTGTCGTTTGTTTTTCAGTAAATAAACGAGTAAATCATATTCGCGCGGAGTGAGTTCAATCGCTTTTTCTTCGCGGATTACTTCTCTCGTCTTTTCATTTATTTTGAGATCAGCTGCGTATAACCATTCATCTTCAATACGTTCTAACTGCGGCATCGCCGCACGCAAACGAAGTGAAGCACGAATTCGAGCTAGTAGTTCTTCAATTTGAAAAGGCTTTGTTATGTAATCGTTGGCTCCATAATCAAGTCCAGATATTTTATCTTCAACAGAGTCTTTCGCGGTTAGCAAAATAACGGGAGTAACGGAATCATGTGCACGAATGCGTCTTAGTAATTCAATACCGCTCATTCCCGGAAGCATAATATCTAGCAACACTAGATCCCATTTGGCACCGTGGAATGCTTCTGAAGCTGTCAGACCATCCGGACAGCGTTTTACATGATAGCCTTCCATTTCAAGTTCAATTTCCAACAATCTAGCAATTTTTTCCTCGTCCTCGACAATGAGTATGGAATGCTTCATAATTATGCTCCCTCCATATAGCTACTTTTTTTCTATAATAACATAATGTACACAAAATGGATGAATAGGCTTGGCAGCTCGAAGAGTATGGCAAGTGGGGCATGCACTTCATTCAATTTTGTTATTGAACTAGACTCATATTGAGGCATACGAGATTGAACATTTTAAGCATTGTTCATAAAATTAGCCAAGCCACAATTATATTTATACTACCTACACCTTTGTGCAGTAAAAGTATAAATTTGAATAGTGTGGCTTGGCTAATTGAATATTTATTTAACTGTATATGCTGAAATGAAGTAGAATTCTTTACTTCGTTTCAATAATCGCTACTGCTTTAGCATCAAGCATAAGCTGTTGCTTTACTTCATTTCCTGTAATCAACTCTGTTCCTTGCACTTCACCCAAATCAACGTGCACAGCTTCGTTATTATGATTGAGTATAAATAGTAAAGACTGTCCTTGCGGAGCTACTCTTGTTGATACCTCAACACCTGAAATAGGTGTAATTGATGCACTAATACCTTTCGTTTCAACAATATGAGCTAGTAGCCCCTGCAAAAATTCTGGCTCAGGGCTAGATGCGACATACCATGCATGACCTGCTCCGAATTGATTGACTGTCAGTGCAGGCATTCCTTTATAAAACTCACTGCCGTAAACTGCCTTTACTTCGGCACCTTCGGCATGAATGAGATCGCAAACGATATTACAGCTATATTCCCCCGATAATGTTCCAAGTTCACCTTGTAGTACCATTTGATTGCTTTGATCAGGGAATAAGGCATCAATTTCTTCGGCCCATATTCCTAGCACTTTACGTAACTCACCAGGATATCCACCTAGCGTAACAATATCGTTCTCATTAACAATTCCACTAAAGAACGTCGTTAAGAAAGTACCTCCGGATTGTACAAATTGCTCAATTCTAGCTGCATAACCTTCCTTAACCATATACAGTACAGGAGCAATAACGACATCATATCCAGATAAATCATCTTCTACGCCGATCATGTCAACTTGGACATTTTGCTGGAATAAAGCATCATAATATTTGTGTACTTCATTAACATAATCTAAGGCTATAGTTGGTCCACTTGACAGCTCAATTGCCCATCGGTTTTCCCAATCAAATACAATAGCCACTTTTGCTTTAATGCGACTGTCTAATATTTTATCCGATAACGTATATAGTTCTTGCCCTAATTGTGCACACTCGCGGAATACTCTCGTATGCTCATGGCCTACATGCTCGATAACAGCGCCATGGTACTTTTCACATGCACCAATTGATCTTCGTAATTGGAAGAACAGCACAGTATCTGCACCATGCGCAACAGCTTGATAGCTCCAAAGTTTCATAACACCTGGGCGCTTTAAGGAGTTGTAAGGCTGCCAATTTTGTTGACTTGGTGTTTGTTCCATCAACATAAACGGCTGTCCTTGCTTAATACCTCGCATTAAATCATGCGTCATCGAAGTTAAACTAACGGGCGTATCAAGTGAAGGGTAATTATCCCATGATACAATATCGACTTCCTTTGCCCATTTAAAGTAATCAAGCTCTTTGTACAATCCCATCATATTTGTTGTAATAGGTATATTAGGTGTATGTTTTTTGATAGCAGCGTGCTCAAGCTTATAGCAATCAAGGAGACTATCTGACATAAATCTACGATAATCTAATGATATTCCTTGGAAGCTAGTACGGTTTGTACCCCATTCCTCCGATAAGGCATTAGGTGGAACAATTTCCTCCCAATCGTAGAAAGTATGTCCCCAAAAGTTTGTATTCCACACTTTATTAACTTGTTCAATTGTACGATAACGTTGCTGTAGCCATGTGCGGAATCCAGCGGCACAGTTATCACAATAACAGTATCCGCCATACTCATTACTAACATGCCAAATGAGTAGTGCTTCATGATCTTTATAGCGGTGAGCAAGCTTTTCCGCAAGCTTTTCAGAATATTTCCGATACGTTGGGCTGTTAGGGCAAGAATTATGTCTGCCACCAAATTTACGTTTGCGACCATCAAAGTCTACACGTAATACATCTGGATATTGGCGAGCCATCCATGCCGGATGAGCAGCTGTACTTGTTGCCAAACATACGTAAACACCATCTGCATGTAAACGATCAATAATTTCATCTAGTCGTGCAAAATTATAAGTTTCTTCATTCGGTTGTAATAAAGCCCAAGAAAATACATTAATCGTTGCTACATCAATTCCGGCAAGTTTGAACATTCGTAAATCTTCGTGCATTACTTCGTGGTCCCATTGCTCTGGATTGTAATCTCCACCGTACCATATTTTTGGTAGTTTGCTATTAATCATCTCTACACCTCATTTTATTAAAGTTAGATATAAGAATAAGTTCAGTATATATCAATATAAAGTGTGTTAAAATATAATATATTTACAAACACGTATAATAATATGGAAGTTTAATGAGGCGGGAGTGAAAGTGATGATGCATACGCGATATGAATTAACACCCTCTGCAATTAGTAGTTTTCCTTTATTTATCGAGAGTATCGGGCATAACGAAGATCAAGAAAAAATATTTCGTCCTCATGGGTTTTCATACTTTCATTGGTTACAAACTTACGAGGGCGAGGGTGAATTTATTATAGAGGATAAGACCTATCGACTTACTAAAGGAACCGGAGTTTTACTATATCCTGATGTAGCCCATACGTATTACACTGTTACGGATCAATGGTGCACACAATATATTACGTTTGGTGGCAGTAATGTCGATACCATTCTACGTACACTTGGCATAGAGCAATCCACCTATTTCAGCTGGGAGGAACATTCTCCACTACATATGACGATTACGAACATAATAGACAAGCTTGAAAACAATAACAATGATATATATTATTCTAGCTACGATATGTCTTCAGACGTATACTTTTTCCTCATGCAGCTGAAGCAACATGGTCAGATGAATAATCGAACTTCAATTCAGCGTCATATCGTACAATTACAGCCAGTATTGGATTGGCTAGAAATTCATTACGCTGATCCAAACGTTGGAATTGAACAAATGGCAACAGTGCTGAAACTAACTCCAAGGCAAATGAATACGTTGTTTCAAACTGCATTTCATGTATCTCCATATGCGTATCTCATTCGATTACGACTTAGAAAGTCTAAGGAGATGTTACTCCTTGAAAGAGAGATATCGATTACTCAAATTGCAAGTCGTGTAGGATTTCGTGATGTTAGTCATTTTGTAGCTAGCTTTCGAAAGCAGATGGAATTAACTCCTGAGAAGTTCAGGTTAATGAATTAGTAAGAGACGATGTAGTTACCCATTCCAATTCGAATGGGTAATCATAACATCAAAAAGATACGTTCAATTCTTGTTATAAGACTTTTAATTCAGGCTTATGAGTAGTCGATGTTTTAACGAAATGAACTAATAACCAACGAGAGATTGGTCCTACAATTAGTAATTGCGCTGGAAGTGCCACAATAATATTTAGTCCGACTGTTTTAATGTACTCAAACAAATATGAACCTTCGATTCCCATCAATGTCGCTTTCAGAATAACTCCGTAAACTGACATAATAAGTACCATTGAGGGAACCATACAAAAAGCAATCGCTAATATCATGTTGATTTGCTTAGATTTGTTATATGGTAACGATAACGCAAGTTTGCGTGCTTTAGGTTCAACTAAGGACTCCACGATAAAAGCGACGGCAAAAGTTATGACGAATTGAATTAATGCACTTCCAATTGTAAAATCTGAAAACCCGTGTAGAGCGGTGTTATAGGTGGTCATAATAATAACCATTCCAAAACACATAAATAGTCCGAAAATAATACCTTCTTTTTTATTGCTAGGCAAAATAAAAACATCCTTCCTTTAATAACATAAAGTTGATTATATAGGACAGATTTTTTCTTCATAAGTGACGTTTTTGTGAACTTATGAAAATAAATTTATTGTAAGCAGCTAACGCTGTTTACTAAAATGACAACCCCTACATATTGAGTTATACTTAGAAACGTTATAAACACCCTTTAAATTTATAGATAGGGGTTTTTGTTGTGATTAAAGTACATAATGTCAGTAAAAACTTTGCACAGTTTGAAGCTATTAAATCTATTTCCTTAACGATAAGTAAAGGTGAAATTTACGGAATCATTGGAGCAAGTGGAGCAGGTAAATCTACTTTGCTTCGTTTAATAAATTTGCTCGAAACCCCTGATCAAGGGGAAGTAGAAGTTAATGGTCTACAGTTAACAAGTTTGAACAGTGCTAGTCTTCGTCAAGCTCGCAAATCAATTGGGATGATCTTTCAGCATTTTAATCTAGTTGCGAATAAGACGGTTTATGAGAACATCGCGGTAGCGCTACAGCTGGCAAATTATCCGAGTAAAGAACGTAGAAGCCGTGTGTTGGAGTGTCTTCAATTTGTTGGATTGGAAAGTTATATAGATCAATATCCTGCGGAGTTAAGTGGTGGACAAAAGCAACGAGTTGCGATTGCACGGGCTTTAGCTAATAATCCGCAAGTATTATTATGTGACGAGCCTACCTCTTCGCTTGATCCTAATACAACTGCTGAAATTTTAGCAGTATTAGAAAACATCAATAAAAGGCTTGGCGTTACGATCGTTATTGTCAGTCATGAGATGGATGTCATTCGAAGTATATGTAACCGAGTAACTGTAATGGCAGCTGGAGAAATTTACGATACCGTAGATATCCAGCCAAAAGGAATTCACAAGATAGATCATAGCCCTCAAAGCTTTGTAGAACAACTAATAAAGGGTGGTGAGAATGATCATGCCTGAAATATTAGTTCAATATCAAGCTGAAATTATAAAGGCTATCGGAGAAACCTTTGTCATGGTGGGCGTTTCTATTCTAGCTGCAGTTCTCATCGGGCTCCCAGTAGGGACGTTTTTGTTTCTTTGCAGAAGAGGCCAACTGCTAGAAAATCAATTTAGCTTTCAACTGCTGAATTTAATAGTTAATACGATACGTTCTTTCCCGTTTTTACTATTAGTCGTTTTTCTAATACCATTTACAAGAATAATTATTGGTACTGCGATTGGTACTGCGGCTGCAACTGTTCCATTAGCGATAATCGCGATTGCGCATTATTCAAGGTTAGTCGAACAATCTTTATTGGATGTACCTAAAGGAGTAATGGAAGCAGCGATTTCGATGGGGGCATCGGTTAAACAAGTTATTTTTAAGTTCCTTTATGTTGAGGCGCGTTCTGGATTAGTGCTTGGATTAACGACCTCGATAATTAGTTTTATTTCATACTCGACGATTATGGGTGTTGTCGGGGGTGGTGGTATCGGAGACTTTGCGATTAGGTATGGTTATCAGCAGTTTAAGACGGATTTGATGATGTATATGATTATCATTATGGTTATACTGGTACAGCTCATTCAATTTATTGGAACAACTGTATCAAGAATAATAGATAAAAGATAGTGTATGCTTCCGAAGTAACTTTTTGTTATCTAAGAAGTGAATTAGAAAGTACACAAAAAGTTAGGCTTACGCTTCCGAAGTAACTTTTTGTTATCGAAGAAGCAAATGTGAAAGTAAACAAAAAGTTAGGTTTATGCTTTCGAAGTAACTTTTTGTTATCGAAGAAGCAAATGTGAAAGTACACAAAAAGTTAGGTTTATGCTTCCGATGTAACTTTTTGTTATCAAAGAAGCGAATTAGAAAGTTCACAAAAAGTTTTAAGGAGAGAAACAACATGAAAAAACTGATTTTAGTACTAACGTTATTTACATTTATTGTAGCTGGTTGTGGTCAAGCGAATAATGCTAACGAGCCCAATACTAGTGGAAATGTAACAGGTAATGAAGAAGTAACATTGAAAGTAGCTTCATTAATTGCTCCAATGACAGAGATTCTTGATCTTGTGAAGCCAAAGCTAGCTGAGCAAGGTATTAATCTAGAAATGGTTGTATTAAGTGACAATGTTCAACCTAATAGCGCTCTTGCAGCAAAAGAAGTTGATGCGAATTTCTTTCAACATGTACCTTACATGGAAGAATTCAATAGAAACAATGATTCTGAGCTAGTCCCAGTTAAGCCAATATACTTTGCCAATTATGGTGTATATTCTAAAGCATATAAATCTATGGATGAACTGCCTGATGGTGCGGTCATTGCTATTGCCAATGATATTTCTAATGTTGATCGTTCTCTAGCGATGTTAGCTCAACATGATATCATCAAGTTACAAGAAAAAACGGGTACATATTATACGCAAGCGGACATAATTGAAAACCCGAAAAATTATAAGTTCGAAGAAATTGATTTGTTAATGCTAGCGAGAATGTATGATGACGCTGATGCAGTCGTGATGACTCCTGCTTATGCAAAACCACTTGGCTTAACACCAAAAAGTGATGCACTACTTACAGAAGGTGTAGAAAATGACTTTGCTATTACGTTAGTTGCACGCAAAGATAACGCTGATTCTGAGTTAATTCAAAAGCTAGCTGAAGCGATGACTAGTCCAGAAGTACGTGAGTTTTTAGAAAAAAATTATGACGAAACGGCAATTCCAGCGTTTTAATGAAATTAAAGGCGAATTCTCATTCGGATTGAATGGAAATTCGCCTTTATTTATTAATGAATTTCGTTATTAAGGTCTGCTTTTTTTGAGCGTCTTCTACTGCTTCTTAGCTTACATCTACCCTATCTATGTTTCTAAAGCTTAGATAAGAGAGTAGTATTCCAATAGCAGCAAGAGATAATGGAATAGCGATAATGGAGCTTAGGGAGAAGCCCATATTATTTGAGCATACGATAGACACGATTAGGATAGAGGATACAATAGTTGCTGGTACTGATTTTTTACGCATGCCAAAGGCAAGCGGCAGTAGGCTCATACCTGCAGCACCGAAAGCTTGCATCACGACATGAATTGCATGTTGAACTAAAATCTCACTTGTTAAGGTGTCCGATACGTAACCATACCCAGAATTAATAGCGATAAACAAAGCGTCAATGATAAGGTTCGCTATAATGACATTGGCAAATACCCAGACGAATACAATCGACAGCTTAGCAAAGATGAGCTTCTTACGGCTAATTGGATAAGTGAAAAGAAGTGCCATCGTCTTATCTTTGAATTCCGAAATAATTAATTTGGATAATAGCACTGATGAGTAGATAATAAATGTCGCTCTGATCATAATATCTATCACTTGCAACATCTCAGGGTAGCTCTGAAACATAGGATCCACTTGTGCTTTACCTTCCACAAAGTATAGCAGTATCAAAAAACCAGTAATAACCCCATAGGCAATCATTGAACCCCAAAGATAGCTATTGAAGCGTCCCTTTTTAAGCTCTAGCTTGATGAGATGGAACATGTTCAACACCTCCTTTAATCATATCAAAGAAGTATTCCTCTAATGTATGATGACGGCGAGTCATGGATTCGATAGGTACATCGTTCATGATGAGTCCCTTAGATAAAGCCTCTTGTGTAATACCAGTATCATAAATACGAATGACATGATCACTAATTTTTCTAAAGTTTTTAATTTTAAGCTTCTCTTCCAACACAAATGCTGCTGAGTTGGTATCCGATGTTGTAATTTCTACATAATCGGTCGTAGAGGCACGCACCGTTTCCATCGATACTTCACGAATTAATCTTCCTTTATTGATTACCCCAATTTTATCAGCCACTTGTTCAATTTCTGACAGTACATGGCTGGAGATAAGAAGTGTTATTCCCCATTCATCGCGCAGTCTTCGGAACAAATTCCGCATGGCATGGATACCTTCTGGATCTAAGCCATTAATAGGTTCGTCTAACAATAGTAATTCAGGACGAGTAGAAATTGCTCTTGCAATCCCCAGTCGCTGTCTCATACCAAGTGAAAATTGCTTTACAGGTTTATTGTCTACCCCAACCAGTTGCACCAGTTCTAACGCCTCACGAATAGCTTGCTTGTTATAGTATCCCATGTATTCTGTGTGCAGTTCCAAGTTTTGCATTGCAGTCAGCTTTTCATAGAAGGCAGGTATTTCTATCAAGTGTCCAATTCGTTTCAGATGATCTCTCGAATCAAAGTGTAACCTTTGCTCAAACAATTCAATTTCGCCACCAGTTGGTTGTACCAGTCCAAGCAGTATTTTCATTAATGTCGATTTACCGGCACCATTCGGTCCTAGAAAACCATATATTTCACCGCGTTGAACATTCATATTAACACTAGACAAAACGTCTGCCATGCCATAATTCTTACTAAGTAATAACGTTCGAATAATATCGGCCATTGTTTTCACTCCCCGTGATTTGATCATGATGTAATCATATCGTGGAAATCTCACTTATTCATGTCGTAAACCTTACTTATTTCTTACTTTATTGGTTAGTCCTTTTTGAGTGTAGTGGGAGTGTTACGGAAAAGCTTGTTTGTGAATATGGGATGCTCTCAAGATTGATGCGTCCCCCTAATCGTTCAGTGAGTCTTTTGGCAATTGCAAGACCAAGTCCACTTCCTTGCATGTTACGATTTCTCGAGTCTTCCATTGTATACATTCGATCAAAAACTCTTTTCAGATCTGCCTTAGGTATTCCCCGTCCTCGATCTATTACCTCAATATGTATCTTTCCTTCTTCCTGTGTAAGTGACAATCCAAGATAACGACCATCCGCTCCATAACGAACAGCATTTGAAAGCAGATTATCAAGAATTCTGGATAAAGCCTCTTCGTTCGCATATACCAATACCGCTTGTTCGGGGAGATTAATATCGACCTTGAAGTTTCGATCTGAAAGCAGATCGTAGTAGGCTAAAATACGATGACGGCATACTTCACACGCATCAATAACAGATAGAGGGAGATCAAAGTCATCCGCTTCAAGCCTTGAAAGATCGAAGAATGCATTGATTAGTTCATGCACTTCAACGGTCTTTTTGTATACTTGATCGAGCATTCTTTGCCGTTCATCCTGTGGTAAATCGGTATTGCGTGTAAGCATTTCGGCGTAGCCCATAATAACGGTGAGAGGTGTCTTCAAATCATGGGATACGTTAGCTAGCATCATCCTCATAGCCTGATCCGTCCTTGTGTAATCAGCGGCTAACTGACTGGAACGTTCAAGTAGTGCATTGATCGCCTGAAGCAATTCTCTTAACTGACGGTCACCAGTCACAATAAGGAGACGTTCTTGAATTTGAGAGCTATTGCTCGCCATAAAATGTTCTAGTTTATTACTTATGTAAATTAGTTCTTTTCGAGTTGACTGGTTTGTCATGCGCTCACGCACATACAAAAATAAAAGTCCGACAAGAGGAATGATTAAAATCCACCAGTATCCGTTCATTTATATCTCTCCCAGTCGGTAACCAATTCCCCACAGTGTAGTAATATAACGTGGATTGGAGGGGTCATCTTCAATCTTTTCGCGTAACCGTCTCATGTGCACGTTAATGACATTGTCATCACGGTAATAGTCTTCTTTCCATATGAGTTGGAAAAGTAATGCCTTAGTATAGACTCTTGTTGGGTTTTGAATGAACAGTTTCAGAATTTGAAATTCAGTTGCCGTGAGTTTAATTTCTTGATTTCTTTTCGATACCTTAAAGTTATCGGGATCAATCAGTAATTCACCAACCGAAAGCAGCTGTGAGGTTGGTTCCTGATCAGATTTAACATTCGAATATTGTGTCGCCCTACGAATGGATGCCTGCACTCGAGCGGCCAATTCAAGGAGCGAAAATGGTTTCGTTATATAATCATCAGCACCAAATCGTAAACCAAGCGCTTTCTCAACTTCGTTGTCTTTTGCAGATAGAATAAGAATCGGAACACGACTTTCTCCCCGAATGAGCTGTAAAACTTCTAAGCCACTCAACTTAGGGAGCATTAGATCAAGCAACACTAGATCATAGCTGTTAGATTGGAATTGTTTAATAGCTTGTTCACCGTTATCAACAACAGTGGTTGTGTAGCCCTCTTTACTCAAGTAATCTGCTACCATTGTGCTGATTGCAGGATCATCTTCAATAAGAAGCAGGTTTCCCTCCATAGCTTTACTCCCTCACTTCATAAAGATTTGTAATTATTCCCTATTTTACGATAGGGGAGTCTTTCCTACAAGGAGTAGTAGTTCAACTACGTAGATTACAAAAAAACAGAGCTGACCTTCAAGTAAATGAAGATTAGCTCATTTTGGTTCAATATAATAGTAACTACGATACCGTTGGAATCTCTAGATCTGTTAATTCTGAATTAGGATCTAACCATGATTTAATAACTAATTGTATTGCCTCTAGGCTACTATCTCTGGGCATATAATAGTATGTTCCATTGATCCTTTCATCATAGCCATCAATCATGTAGTTAGATATTTGAGGAGAGGTCTTTACTAGAGTTTCAGCCCAATCTGTTATATCTTCGGCTTTCATATTTGTTGTGAAATTTTTTCCGCCTATTGCAATAAGATCATCTATTTTTGATAAGTTTCCTATATTCATCATTTCCTTAATCATTGCACCTATAAATATTCGTTGTCTTTCCGTACGATAGAAGTCAGAATCTTCACGATAGCGAACATAGTTTAGAGCATCGATGCCATAGTATTTAGGCTTATTTGCTTCAATTGTAAATTTCTCATGATCTCTATGTTTATTAACGATATCTTTTGTAATAGGAAGCTTTACTCCTCCGATCGTGTCTACCACATCTATCAATCCATGAAAGTTAATGGTTGCGTAGTAATGAGCAGGACTCCCTAAAAAATTCCCGATCGTATCGATGCTCATTTTCGCACCGCCATAGGCGAAAGCAGCGTTTACTTTATCCTTGTAATTCTTCCCTATAATATCTACATAGGTATCTCTCGGTATGGATACAAGTAATAATTTACTATCCTTTGGCCTGACTACGGCATAAATAATAGCATCTGATCGCGCAGCTTCCTGCTCTCTTTGATCCACTCCCAGTAATAATAAGGAAAATGGTTCCTTATCTTTAATGACTATTGGTGGATCTACATTATCGATAGGGACATAAGCTTCATCGAATGCTTTACCGATGTCTTTAGAGTAAACTGTTTTAAATAAATAAAAGGCAATTTGATTTTTGAATGTTAGCCCACATATTACAGCGATACATACGACTACTAAGCTTATATATACTATCATTTTTTTTCGTTTCTTTTTATTGATGTGAGTTAAAGTCCTTGAAGTAGCTTCTTTAGCCGTCTCCGTTTCATTACTCAATCTTTTCACCGCTTCCTAATTATTTTTATGTAATTTTATGTCAGTAAATAGACGTAGAGTGATTACTAAAGGTTGCATGATCATTTAATTCAAGTGATAAATTTTTAATAGGATGGGAATATAATGTGGGAATTTTAACTGAGCTTGAGCTTCAAATTATGTAATACATAGGATAGATTCATATGCATAACTCGTTCTAATCTACCGTAACTAGATGTCACATTTTGTTTGCTTTTCATGTGATTGCAATCACAAAGTCAGGCTTATCTTAACGATATACTTAAGTCAATTTCATATAGTGAAAGCGAGGATACTAAGATGCTAAGTAAACATACAATAGAAGTTATCAAATCCACAGTGCCAGTATTAGAAGTTCACGGAACGACAATTACAAAAAGATTTTATCAACGATTGTTCGAAAACAATCCGGAATTACTAAATATTTTTAATCATGCAAATCAAAGCCAAGGAAGACAACAAAATGCTCTTGCTAACGCCGTATTAGCGGCAGCAAAGTATATTGATCAATTGGAAGCTATTTTACCGGTCGTGAAGCAGATTGCACACAAACACCGTAGTCTTGGTATTCGTCCAGAGCATTATCCGATTGTCGGAGAAAATCTTCTTGCCGCTATAAAAGAAGTTTTAGGAGATGCTGCAACCGATGAAATCATAGGAGCATGGGCAGATGCTTATGGTGTAATTGCTGATGTGTTTATCTCAATCGAAGCTGAAATGTATGCACAAACTGAGCAACAACGAGGTGGCTGGGAAGGATTTAGAGCATTCAAGGTTGATAAGAAGATTAAAGAAAGTAATGTTATTACATCATTCTATCTGGTTCCAGCAGATGGAGAAGATATTGCTAATTTCGAAGCTGGTCAATATGTAAGTGTGAAAATAGATAATATACCAGGCGAAAAGAACACGCACATTCGTCAATACAGCCTATCTAATGCGCCTGGGAAACCTTACTACCGTATATCCGTTAAGTGTGAAGATGCATACGATGAAAAACCTGCAGGTAAAGTTTCTGTTTATTTACATGAGCAAGTGAATGAAGGCGATGTGTTAATGTTGTCAGCACCTGCTGGTGAATTTACTTTGAATTTAGCAGATGAGCGTCCAGTTGTCTTTATTAGTGGTGGGGTAGGTTTAACGCCGCTAGTTAGTATGTTCAGTAGCTTAACGGTTACTGATCCGAATCGCCAGATGAAATTTATTCATGCTGCTCGTAATGGAGAAGTTCATGCGTTACGTGATGAAATCGAGCTAGTTGCAAGTAAATCTGCTAGTGCATCTGTTCATTGGTGCTATGAAAAGCCTACTGATCAAGATAAGCAGTCACAAGCGTATACTCATGAAGGTTATATTGATCTACCGTGGCTAGAGCAGATCGTAGCAACTAAAGATGCACATTTCTACTTCTGTGGACCTGTACCATTTATGAGTAAAGTGAATAGTTTATTGGAGCAATGGGGAGTTGCCCCAGAGGATATTCATTATGAATTTTTTGGACCAGCGGGTAGCTTGTAATTCGAATTAGGAGTTCATCCGAACATAGCTGTAGACTATCGTAAGATTACGTTGGCTTTGTTGTCTTAACTTGATTACGTAGCAGTCGATTGATCGTTTCGCGTCGAAGGCCGATGAACTGTCCAATCTCATCTTGTGTTAATATATCCGTAATGGTGTCAGGGGCAATATAATTGTGAAACCAAGACTGTAACTTTTGTAACTTCTCGGCTGGAGTTACTTGGGTTAGTTGATCAATTCGTTGCTGCATCATTCGTAGTTTATCTTGGAGCTGTGTTGCGATAGCAAGACATTTCTCGGCGTTATTTGCTAGCTCTTCATACCACTCCTTCGCTGGAATAACATCAACTTCGCAAGTGTTGAGTGCGATGGCTGTTCCATAACAAGGATTAGCACTAATTAGAGAGTGATGCGGAATCGTTTCATCTGGGACAATAATGTTGACTAATATTTGAGTACCATCGGGATGAATTCTAACAATTTTTAATAAACCACTTTTCAGATGAAAAAGTGATCCAGAATCACCTTGTCGAAATAAGATTTCGCCTTTATGTAAAAGCATAAATAACCTCCAGACTAAAAACAGTTGAACAAGAGCCTCGTTACTTATTCATTGTAACAGAGGCTCTTTTCATTTAATAATTAAATAGTTAAAGATAAGGAATAGCATATAGTTATATTAAATAACAGCCTTGCTTCACGATATTGAAGCAAGGCTGTTATTTATTGATTAGTTTTTAATGAAAATTTTGGTCCAAAACCAACATTAGTACTTAAATATTTATTAAGGTATTTTGGTTGATTTTACTTCAAGAGATCTTGAAGCCCACTCTCCAGTGTTGGATAAGAAAAGATAAAGCCATGCTCGAGTAGTGCATTAGGCAAAACCTTTTGACCTTCTAAGATAAGCACGCTCATTTCTCCTAATAAAAGCTTTAGCATAAATGCAGGCACAGGCATCCAATGTGGTCTATGTAATACGTGTCCAATCATTTTTCCGAATGCTTTCATATTTACGGGATTCGGTGCCGTGATATTTACGGGGCCTGTTAATGAAGGGGTGGTTATACAATAAAGAGCGGCACGAACGACATCTTCAATATGAACCCAAGATAACATTTGCTGGCCACTTCCAATAGTCCCCCCTCCAAATAACTTATAAGGTAGCACCATACGAGGTAGTGCGCCTTCATGTTTACCTAGAATAACGCCAAAACGCAGGAATACTGTTCGTATTCCGCTATTCATCGCTTCCTGCTCCCATTGTTCTACAGTACTCGATAAGAAATCTGTAGGTTGCATGCGATGTTGCTCCGTGAACGTTTCTGCACGAGAAGTACCATAATAACCAACAGCACTAGCATTAAGTAAAACGCTTGGTTTATGTTGTAATACTGCAATGATCCGCTTAATTTCCTTCGTTGCAGTGAGACGGCTATCTAAGATTCTTCTTTTTCTTGCAGCTGACCATCGACCGCTATTGAGCGACTCTCCTGCAAGATTAATAATGGCATCAATGCCTTCTAATTGTAGTTCTGGTTGATCTCCTTTATTGAGCCAATTGACATAAGTGACCCCTTCCAGAGGAGTATATGGCTGTGTATTGCGCGAGAGTATGAATACTTCGTGTTGCTGATCTAGAAGATGAGTTCGAAGTGCTTTTCCGACAAAACCATTACCACCAGCAATTGCAATTTTCATAATTACCTCCTAGGAATGAGAAATGTATTGCGAAAACTAAAGAACAATATCGTGTAGCATAATAAATAGAATTACAAAGTAACCGTGAACAAAATTATTCTGATGAATATATAGTAAGATATTACCATACATGATATCTTAGGTATAATTTAAGCTTAACAAAGTAAATTTACATGAGAGAGGAATAAATTGTTGAATAGAAAAGAAGCACCACATATTAATGTAATAAAAGATATAGTAAGTGAATGTCTTCATTTAAGCGAATTTAAAATTGAAAGAGTATTAAGTGGTGTTTCAACTTATGTGTATCGTATTGAATTCGTAGAGGAAATCCTATATCTTCGAATTTTGCCAGAACATAATATGAGTTTTGCTGTAGAAGTACATCTACTTAATTTACTCAGACAACGGAATGTACAAGTTCCAGAGGTTATATACTTTGCCCATGATTATGAAGCAATAGGTATGTCTATTATGATTGTGAAAGAAATCGTAGGTTACAATATAGAGAATTGCCCTTCAGCTGAACAATATGAAAATATACTATATCATGCGGGAAAGCAACTAGCGGTTATCAATCAGTTGCCAGTTGTAGGATATGGTTGGATTGTAAGGGGGAGCAACCAGCATAAACATGTTCTACAAGGGGAAAAATTATTATTTCAAGATCATATATATGAACATTTAGATTCAGATTTGATAGTATTATCAGAGAATGTACTTCTTAGAGATGTAATATTATCAATTAGAACAATATTGGAGAACGGAAGAACATTAATGTTACGTCACCAATCGCATCTGATCCATGGGGATTTTGATGATTCACATATATTCGCTCACCAAGGGAAATTTACGGGGATTATTGATTTTGGAGAGATTCAAGGAAATAGTCCGCTATATGATCTTGGTCATTATAAATTGCATGATGGACAGAGTTATCTAGGTTATCCATCTTTAGCAAAAGGATATAACGAAGTGAGGCGACTATCATATGATGATCATATAGAAATTGACATTTGGGCATTATGGATCGGGGTTAGAAGACTTGGTATGATATACAACCGAACATGGGGTTGGTATCATGACCATTTGATTCGAGTGATAAAGCTTCAGTTGGATATATTGAACAAGAAATTCTAGACTGAAAAGAGCAATCAAACTACTGCAACGCAAAGGAAAGGCAATCTTTGATCCTGCTTCCTACGCCAATCGCGCCGAAACCTCGCAAGCTATCTTAAACTTATTCAAAAACAATAAGATGAAGAAGAACGAAGATGAAGAGCCTGTTAATCCGCTTAAGTGGGTTAACGGGCTTTTTTTGCGATAGGCTGAGTTAGGCATTTGGTTAAAAAGAAGATAGATAATTTTCGGAAAGAAATTATTTTTTCCATAATAATCGTCTACATTCGCAATCGATCTCTAACTTGGAATAAATTTAGCAGTGTTATATTTAAGGAGGAATATATTCACCACAGATTGTATGTCATTGTCGGTGAAGAATTGGGAGCATCACGATAATGCAGAAGTGATAGCGCGGCTCCATTTGAATGCGGTTACAATTAGTTGTTTTTTTACGAAAGTGGTGATGTACAAGGCACAGTATTTAAGTAACAGTCTAATTTTTCGTGAAATTGTTTTCTGTGAAGCCATCTTTGCAACTCATCACTATTTTATCATTATCATCTTATTAAAAAGGAGAGTAAACATTACCATGAAACAAACAAATCAACTAAACCGGAAACGTTTCCTAAGTCTGCTTCTCACTCTGGTGCTGATATCTTCGGTCGTCTTTACCGCCCCGACGGTTCAGGCAGAATCTTTATCGAATGCTTCAGTAACGGCGGAGTCCTCCACCCCAGAACGTATCCGTGATGGGGTTATTCTGCATGCTTTCGACTGGAATTTAAATGTGATAGAGCAGAACCTACAAGCCATCGCTGACGCTGGGTACACGGCGATACAGACTTCGCCTATTATGGGCGTTGGTTCTGGAGCTCAATGGTATGCTGCCTACCAACCCAGAAATATGGTCGCTGGAGGCGAGGACAATAGATACGGCGATAGAGATGCCTTTGTCAGTCTGACCTCCGCCGCAGAAAAACTAGGCATTAAGGTTATTGTAGACGTTGTGCCTAACCACATGGGCAGCACAAGTAATTCGCATGCCCCGTGGAATGATAATACACACTTCCATGATGTGAGCGGCAACGTAGGTTATAATGACCGTTTTCTTCTGACTCAGCCAGAAATGATCTCTGGGCTGAGGGATCTGGACACGCACAGTTCGTTTGTTCAAGAATCTATTATCGCTTACTTAAAGGACATGATCGACGCTGGGGCGAGTGGCTTCCGTTATGATGCCATCAAGCATATCGAGCTAGACGACGACGTGCCTTCCCCAGCAAGTATTTCTGCTGGCTTAACGAATAATAGATATCCCAACGGGGAGTTCAAAAGTGATTATGTAAAAAATGTGACGGGCGCTGCTAAAGCGTACTTTGAGGAGAAGGGCAAGGAGAACTTCCAGTACGGCGAGGTGCTGCAAGGGGGAGACCCTAACAACGACAGGGTAGCTGGTTACGCCAAATATATTGACCTGACCGCTTCCATGTACGGGCATCATGTGCGTGGCGTCCTTGAGGTAGGGGACATTGGTCGTCTCGATAAATGGACTGATTACGCCGCCGAAGGGTTGAAGGCTGAGCAATTGGTACCTTGGGTAGAATCGCATGACACCTACAACAATGAAGGGGAATCTTTGGGCTTCAGCCCGAAGCAGATCAGACAGGGCTGGGCTATGATTGCCGCTCGCAAGGACGCTTCACCTCTTTTCTTTGCCCGTAATATCAATGCCTCCGGGAACCAGATAATTAGCGTAAGGACCGCAGACAACGTGGACAATAACCGGCCTCAGTGGAGCCATCCTGAAGTCGTGACTATCAATAAGTTCCATAACGCAATGGCCGGACGAGACGAGAATTTGGTAAGTCTCGGTAACAACGCAGTCATGATTGAGCGCGGCACAATCGCGGACGGCGGCGGAGCAGTGCTACTCAATACCAGCACAACCGACCGTGTTCTGGGCAGTGTGCCAGTCAACTTCTTAAAGGATGGATATTATGTTAACGCACTAGATCAGACCAATGTCTTTACAGTATCAAATGGCAGGATCAGTGGGATCATACCTGGTAATTCTGCAAACATAAACAACATCGACACTAACACAAACCCTGGCCTTGTGGTTCTAATGGAGAGGGACAACGCCAACCCCACCATTCTTGCCGCTTTGCCGAGCAATGATGATGTGATCGCAGGGAACCACTTTACTAGCAATCAGCTACAGCTCAGAATGTCGGCCGTCAATGTGACTAATGCGATGTACGCGATTAATAACGGAGACGCTGTGGAATTTGAGGATGACGAGATCATCATCGTGGACGCTAACTACAACGGTCCCATCACTGTTACGTTGGTAGGTCAGGTAGTCGGGGGGCAATGGATCACAAGAGAATTTACTTACAATTGGATCGAGTCTGAAGAAGTGGTTGCCCCGCCGATCGAAGAGCCAACACACGTCAACGTGTATTTATCCATTAACCATAATACGGATTTCCAAGCATGGAGTAATAACAGTCTTGGAATAAGGGTTTACACGTTTAACCCAGAGCTATTTGGTGGATGGCCTGGTGGGACGATGACGAGAATGAAATACAATGGTGTCGATACCCATTGGTACAAGATTGTAATGCCTCGAGCTGCCGTAGGCGGTATTATATTTAACAACCAGAATGGACAACAAACTGGACAACCAGCGATTAGCGCTTCAATGCTCAATAATGAGCAATTATATTTTTATGGCACCGGAGCCTCGAACTTTGGTATTAACACTGGCGCTAACTGGGATACGGCTTTTGCCGCAGGCAATAATATCGGCTTCGCAGCCAGCAATGTATTCCCGCCGGGACGCAACGGCGTGATTTTCAACACGTCGGGCGGTAGCTCGGTCAACAATCAATATGTCCGAGAAGGAGAAAAAGCAACTCGGCCTGCAACTGATCCGACTCGCAGTGGTTATCTCTTCGACGGAAAATGGTACACAGATTCGAATTTTGAGAATGAATATAATTTCGATACTCCAGTAGTCAGCAATCTTGGCGGAGATCATATTTATGCGTTGACTCTCTACGCTGGGTGGATTGAGCTTGAAGATGATAAGTTTTTAGTCGAGTTCGATGCTCAGGGCGGCAGTTCGGTCATGTCGATCCCGAACGTGGTGGGCGATACTAGTATCACTGCACCAGAACAGTCAGTCAGAAATGGTTATGCTTTTGCTGGATGGTTTCACGATTCGGACTATGAAAATGAGTGGAACTTTGACTCTGACACCGTAAAGGCACCGACAAAACTTTTCGCTAAGTGGGAGATTGTATCTTACAACATCATCTATATGGACGGTGGAGCAATCGCGAATATGCCTGGTAGCGTTCCCGACAACTATAACGTTGAAACGGAGACGTTTAGCCTTAGCACACCGAGTCCAAAGGACGGTTATACCTTTAATGGCTGGTTTACCGACCCGCAATTCTTACCGAGCTCAAAGCTCAATAGTGTTGCAGTTAACTCTGTCGGCGATTTGATTCTCTATGCCCGCTTTACGGCAAATACCTATAGTATTACGCTGGATCCTCAGAGTGGGTTAGGCGGTACGGCAATCGTAACGGTTATGTATGGCGGCAAACTCCCACTGGGAATTACCCGTCCTGAGAAATCTGGATATTCTTTCAGAGGTTACTACGCAGATACTGACGGAGAGGGCCAACAATATTACAACAGTAATGGCGTCAGAGAGTTTAAGGGCGAGTGGTCGACTGCGTCAGGTAGCACCTTCTATGCTCACTGGATTCCTACTGCAGGTAATCCCGACATTTCCAGTGTAGCAGCAGCGTTAGAAGCTCTCGAAGTAGGTTACGTTGCAGGCAACAATGCAGATAATGTCACACAAAACGTAACACTGCCAACAGCAGGAATAGAAGATGTCACTGTTTCATGGTCAAGTGATAATGCGGAGATCCTTAGTACAAGTGGTGTCGTAGTTCGTCCATTAGCAGGTTCGGCAGACGCTATCATTACCTTGACAGCAACATTGACGAAAGGTCAAGTGACGGATACGAAAAGCTTTACGGTAATCGTCAGGTCGTTGGAAAACGGAGTTATACCTAGTCCTAGCTATCCAGAACCGACACCAGCGCCAACAGATGTCATTAAGGATGGAAATAAAGCGATTGTGGAGCTTGGCAGAGGTATCACGTCGAAGTCGATTCTTGTACAGGATATTGCCGGACTATCCCTGCAAATAAAAGCAACAGATGTAGTTCTGACTGTTCAAGCGGATGCGCTGAAGCAATGGCTAACTGCGGCAGGCAATCCGTCAGGGGCAAGTCTTGAAGTAACCATTGCTCCAGTGACTGCTGGAGATATCGCAAATACTCCAGCTAAAGGTGGTCAAGCGCATGTAGAAGTTGCAGGCGTGATTTACGATATTACGATTAAGTTGAAACATAACAATCAAGTAACTGACATTAGCAATGTAGGCGGAGGAGTTGAAATCTCCTTGCCTTATAACAACGGGGCTGATGAAGACCTGCTAGGTATTTATTATTACAATGCAGGAAGTAAAGAGTGGGAATACGTAGGTGGCAGCGTAGACGCTACCAAGAATACGGTGACCGTTACTCTTGAGCATTTAAGCAACTATGCGGTGCTAGAATACTCGAAGTCATTCACTGATGTTCCTTCAAACCACTGGGTTGCTCGGACACTGGAAGTGTTAGCAGCGAAGCATATCATTAAGGGCACAAGCGATACGCACTTCACACCAAATGGACATACAACTCGCGCTGAATTCACATCTTTGCTGGTGAGAGCGCTAGGCTTGACGCAAGCTGCAAGTCTGGTTCCATTCGAAGATGTTCAAGCGGGTCAATGGTATGCCAATGAAGTGGCAATCGCTTATGAAGCAGGACTTGTCACAGGCGTATCGGATACCACATTCGATCCAAACGCGAAGATCACCCGTGAACAAATGGCGGTACTACTCGTTCGCGCCTATGAGTACAACAAGAACGGAATTGTAGCGGCTGGTCAAGAAACCGCAAATCTCAAGGATGGCTCAAGCATTTCTTTATGGGCAGTAGAAGGAGTGAATAAAGCGATTACTGTAGGACTACTGCAAGGCAAAGGAAACGGAATCTTTGATCCTGCTTCCCACGCCAATCGCGCCGAAACCGCGCAAGCTATCTTAAACTTATTGAATAAGCTATAAGATGGAATAGAACGACGATTAAGAGCCTGTTAATCCACATAGGTGGGTTAATGGGCTCTTTTGTAAACGAAAAAGAGCAATATACAAAAATGATATATAGATGAGTTAGATAATTATATAAAATTTAGGTAGGTAAATTTTATAAGGTAATTATATTTCGTGTAATATTCAACCTTCTTCAATAACATGCTCTAACCTATATAATTTTTAGAAATGATATATTAAAAGGGATTGTAGACATATATTTTTAAGATCAATTATCGCTTCCTAATTTATACCGTGGATTTGGTTAAGTAATAATCTCGTGTCAATTATTTCATAGGGTTATTACTTTTCTACTATTATAATGAATATGATAAAATCCATATAAAAAGGAGGGAGAATCAATGAATTTTCAGTTTCTTATTAATAAATATAGAAAAATAACATTTAAGAAAAGAATTATCGCAATATTTATTTTTAGCGTGTTAATTCCATTTATTTGTTTAGGTTGGATCTCGCTATATACTATAAATTCCATATTAACGAATAAAGTTGAAAGTTCAATTCAAAGTAATCTTAAGCAAGAAATACTAGGCTTAGAAAATACATTGAACAACCTGAATCATGTGTCGCAGCAGCTTGCTTTCGGTATCGGAAATAATAAATTATTAGAACAACTTTATTATGAAAAAGATCCATTTATTAAATCTCGTTATCGTAATGACCTTAAGGGTGATCTCAATGTCATTACTTTTTCAAATCCTAATGTAGGATTAACGTTTTATTATTATAACGACAAACAGGAGTATGACTTTGAGAATTTTCCGGTAAGAGACAATTTTAGTATTAGTAAACTACCAATGATGGAGTCCTATCCTGAAATAACTTATTATGGACCTCATATTAGCAATAACCGCTCCAATAAAAATCTTGTTTTTAGTACGATGAGAAAAGTGAATGTCACACACGATAATATATACGTTTATATAGAAACGGGATTTAACACGACGAAATCAATATTTGAACCAGAAGACGATATTAAGAAGTCACGCCAAATACTTATTCTAAATAATAATGGAGAAATTACATACAGTCAGAATGAAGCTCTATTCCCTGTGAATAGTGTTTTTCCTTTTTCAGATGGCGAAGTAACATCAGGTATATATGAACAATATATATGGCATAAGGAAGTAAGTAATCAAGGATGGAGTATTGTATCTATCTTTCCCAAAGGTGAAATGAACCAAGAAAAAAATCAATGGTATATTCAAATATCTATATTTTTCTTGATTTTTGGTACCGCAGTCATTATCATCGGAACTTTTCTATCTCGAATGGTATACAAACCTCTTGAAAAGTTTAATTCAGAAATAAAAACATTAATTAATTCAAATGTTAAAAACAATACAGATCTTATTAATATACCAGAGTTTGATTATTTACTATTCAAAACAAGGGAAATGAAAAAAAAGATATGGGAATTATACGGGCAAATAGAACAGAAAGAGAAACGAAGAGCAGATCTTGAAGTTGAAAAGTTATTGTATCAGATTAATCCTCATTTTCTGATGAATACATTAGATACTGTTCATTGGCTGGCGATGATGAATGGTCAGAAGGACATTGATAAGTTGGTGTTGTCTTTGAATAGATTATTACAATATAATCTTGGGAAAATGGGAGATGCAACAACTATTGGTGGGGAAATTGAAGCATTAAAAGAATATTTACAACTTCAAAGAATACGATATGATTTTCAGTTTGACGTTGATATAGATGTTGATGATGACGCCATGTTACTAGCTATTCCTCGATTTATTTTGCAACCTTTAGTTGAAAACGCATTATATCATGGGGTTAGTGATGAGGGATATATTCATGTAGACATTCGATTAGGTGATAAGTTAGATATAACAATTCAAGATAATGGATCAGGTATGTCTGAAGAGAAAGTCGATCAATTACTAAATGACGATTCTTTGGATAGTCAAAAAGTCGGTATGGGTATTGGTATGAAATACGTTATTCGGATACTTGAATCTAACTATGGGGATCAGGCTACATTTAATATTAAAAGTGAAATCGGCAAGGGAACAATTGTGACAATGTGCTTGCCAGTTTATCGAGGTGATAAATTATAATGTTGAATGTATTAATTGTAGATGATGAAAAAATTGTGAGAAAAGGATTAGTCACCTTCATTCCGTGGAAGCAGTTTGGAATGAACGTTGTTGGTGAGGCTAACAATGGAGAAAATGCGCTTAAATTTCTCGAAAAAAACAAAGTAGATTTACTTTTTACGGATTTATCTATGCCTGTCATGTCCGGTGTTGAGCTGATGAGAGAAGTAAACAAAAAGTATCCTCATATTCAAATGGTTGTATTAACGTTACATCAAGATTTTGATTATATACAAGAAGCGCTTCGTCTAGGAGCAATTGATTATATTGCAAAAACGGAATTAGAAAAAGAGCAGTTTGAGGATCTTTTAGGAAGAATTGTATCATTAATTGATACAAAGAAATTGAAGAATCAGAATCAAACTCAGATGGAATATAGCGTAGTTGATCAAGTCTTCGTAGCTTATCCATTAACTCAGCATAACGGAGAGTGTAATGATGAAACGCCTTCATTACAAGGGGCGATCGAGGTAGAAACAGACGTATGGTATTGGACATATCAGCCGGAGCAAATAAGTATGTCAGGATCTCATTATGCTTATTTCTGTATTCGAGATTTAAAAGAGTTAGATCGAAAAGCCGTTTTGAAACTTATTCGTAGTTATCGTAGAAATGGGTTGTTTTATGATTATGACCCAAGCGAAACACTACAATATGTTAGTGAGCATACTATTCGTACAAGCTCTTCTAATGATGAGTATGATTTGCAAGAGATGAAACAAAAATGGTTATTATCCGATTGGATTTATGATAATTATTTATTTGAAGAGATGATTGGGGAAATAAAACGACTTCGATTACCTTCGATCCGATTAACACGGTTATTTTTTTCGCTAACTGATGAGTGGAATCGACTTTACGGAACATTGTTAGAAAGTTCAATTATTATGAAAGATTCATTCTCACATTATTATGAATTTGTTGCATGGTTAACTCAAACGAGAACAAGAATTCATGAATCAAATGTAAAACCACAGTTTTCTATTGAAATTCAAAGCAGTATTGCTAAGGCGAAAACTATGGCACAGCATACATTTAATAAGCCTTTGACTGCAGGAGAAATGGCAAAAAGCGTTAGTATGAGTTTAAGCTACTTTAGTCAATGTTTTAAGCAAATTGTTGGACAAACCTACACGGATTATTTAAGGGATATTCGTATGGAGAGAGCAAAAAGCTATTTATTAAATACAACGAAAACAATTCAATGGATTGCAGAAGAAGTGGGATATAACGATGAAAAGTATTTTAGTCGTCTATTCAAAGAACATATTGGGATGTTACCGAGCGAATATAGACTAGTCATTACTCAAGAAAAGTTAAAATAAATAGATGAGGTATGAACATGTCTGAAAACAAGGTAGATAATTTTCAGACATGTTTATTTTTTTGATGAAATTATCTCCCTGATTCGATGTTTTCCTCTAACACGCTAAATACGTTACTGAAATTATAATAAGTGTGTAATAAGAAATTGGTTTTAACATAAAAGGGGGAAGTACAGTGAAGAAAAGTTTTAAGGTTTTGGCAATTAGCTTAATTGCGGCATTGAGTGTTACAGCATGTTCAAGCAATAGTGCACCAAATAATTCAAACACTCAACCAACGGACAACGCTGCAGTAGGCACACCAGTTGATCCATTTGCTAAGTATGAGGAGTCAGTTGTAGTTTCCTTAGGTAGAGCGATTGATCCAACTTATAAATACGAGGGTAGCGATACTGCTGAAGACAACTTGTATACCCGTTGGTTAAAAGATGCATATAACATTGAAGTAAAGCATGAGTGGGAAGCATCCAGTTCAGATTATGGACAAAAAGTTAGCTTGGCAATCGGTAGTAATGATCTGCCAGACACAATGTTAGTCGATGAAACGCAATTGAGACAAATGGTAAAAGCCGATCAACTAGCAGATTTGACTGCTGTATACGAACAACATGGTACGGAACGTTTGAAACAAATTTATGAATCAAATCCTGGTCTACTAGAAGGCGTAACATTTGACGGTAAACTGTATGCATTGCCTGAGACAACATTACCTTCAGCTCCATTAACTTGGATTCGCAAAGATTGGTTAGATAAACTAGGTCTTCCAGAACCGAAATCTCTAGAAGATTTGGAAAATATCGCAAAAGCATTTGTTGAAAATAAGATGGGTGGCGACAACACAATTGGAATTGTAGGTACGCAACAAGGTGGATCGTTATATTCTACATTTCTATCATCAGGTGACCACTTCCTTAACTTCTCTTCTGTCTTTTTCGCAAAAGATGCATACCCAGGTATTTGGGTAACGGATTCAGAGGGAAATGCGCAATATGGTACGACAACACAAGAAACAAAAGAGGCAATATTAACATTAAGAGATTGGTATGCTAGTGGTATTTTAGATAAAGAGATTGGATTAAGAAAAAGTACACAAGAAGTCATTACAAGTGGCCAGACAGGTATTTTCTTCGGTCCATGGTGGTCAGCTTATAACCTGATGGATGCGATTAAAAACGATCCTGAAGCCAACTGGAGACCGTATGCAGCACCATTGAATAATGCCGGGGAATTCAACTCTAACCAAGCGACAGGTAGTAATTACATTGTTGTGAAGAAATCTTACAAACATCCTGATGCGATTATTAAAATGTTGAATATTCATGTTAATGAAAAGCAAGAAAGTTACAAAACAGCTGTTGGTAAAGAGTTAACATCACAAGAAATTCCATTGTTCCTAATTATGGGACATGGAGATCAGCTAGAATATGCTGTGAAAACAACACAAAAGGTTCTTACTGGTGAAATGCCACTAGAAGAAGTTGATAAACTTAACTATGGATTTACTTATGAGCTTGCTTCTCATGTGAAAAATGTGAAAACTGAACCATTTGATAACTATGATATTCAATATTGGGATCAAGTGACAGACCCCGATTTCTTCTCCCATATATACTCACATCTAAATGGTGGATCAACGTTTGTAGATGCGAAAATTAATTGGACGAAAAGTTTAGCAACAGCTCAAACGAAAACTATGCAAACAAAATGGTCTAATTTGAAAAAATTAGAAGATGAAACATTATTAAAAATTATTATGGGTAGTGCACCTATTGAAGAGTTTGATACTTTTGTTGAAAAGTGGAAGCAACAAGGTGGAGATCAAATTACTGAGGAAGTTAATGAATTAAAGTAAGGGTATCTAATCAAGACGAGTAGATAAATACTCGTCTTGATTAACCAATTAAGGAGAAATTGATATGCTCAATCGTAGCGCGTACAAACATTACTATTTAATGCTTCTGCCAGGATTAGTATGGCTATTTTTTTTCAATTTACTTCCCATGTATGGAATTCTTATGGCATTTAAAGACTTTAACCCAGGCTTAGGGATATTCAAGTCTGAATGGATTGGTTTTGAAAATTTTAAGTATATGTTCGAGCTTGATGATAGTAAGCAGGTATTTCAAAATACAGTATTTATCGCAGTTCTAAAAATGATAGGAAATCTCATTGTTCCATTAGTATTCGCACTTATGTTAAATGAGGTGAAAAATAGACTGTTTTCTCGTTCTGTTCAAACGATAGTATACTTACCACATTTTTTATCATGGGTTATTGTAGCTGGAATTATGTTAGATATTTTATCTTATACAGGACCCGTTAACCAACTATTAGCGTTATTTGGTTCAGAGCCGATCTTATTTTTTGCAAATGCTGAAATGTTTCCTTGGATTATTGTCTTAAGTGACATTTGGAAGGAATTTGGTTTTGCAGCTATTATATTCTTCGCAGCACTAACATCTATTAATCCAGAAATGTACGAAGCAGCTGCAATAGATGGTGCTTCCCAATTTAAAAGATTAACGAGTATTACTTTGCCTAGTATTTTACCAGTTGCTATATTACTAGGTACGTTAAGTTTGGGTAACATTCTAAATGCAGGTTTTGATCAGATATTTAATTTGTATAATCCATCGGTATATTCAACAGGAGATATTATTGATACATGGGTGTATAGAGCTGGCTTAATTGACATGCAATATGGACTAGCGACTGCGGTAGGGCTTCTTAAGTCAGTTGTTGGCCTAGTATTAATTTCTATTTCCTATACGTTAGCATATCGATTTGCAAACTATAGAATCTTCTAGCAGAAAGGTGTGACGTATATGATTGAAGAACGTTCGTTAATATCTAAGGTTTACAATGGGATTAATATATTGTTAATTCTATTGCTTACACTCTTATGTATATTGCCTGTATGGTACACGTTAGTTGTTTCGATTAGCGATCGAGCGGCAGTTGCTGCAGGAGAAGTCTTTTTGATACCAAAAGATATAAACTTCGCTTCGTATCAAACGATTATTAATGATGGTCAGTTTTTTAGATCGTTCTTTATTTCTGTACAGCGCGTTATATATGGTGCGGCAATTACGTTTTTTGTTGTGCTACTTATGGCTTATCCATTATCCAAATCAACAAAGGATTTCAAATCCAGAAACATATTTATGTGGTTATTAATATTTTGTATGCTTTTCAGCGGTGGAATGGTTCCATGGTTTATGACGATGAAATCATTAGGATTAATTAATAGTATATGGGGACTTGTCCTTGGTGGGGGCTTACCTGTATTCAATGTTATATTAGTGATGAATTTCTTCAGAAATTTACCTAAGGAAATGGAAGAGTCTGCATTGATTGATGGAGCGGGACCTTGGCGTATTTTATTCGGTATATTTCTCCCCCTTTCAACTCCAGTGTTAGCAACGATTTTAGTGTTTACGATTGTTGGACATTGGAATGAATTTTTTCAAGCACTTATTTTGATGACTAAAAATGAGAATTATCCATTGCAATCCTATATACGACAAGTAACAGCAAATGTTGATTTAACAAAACTGGATGCAGAATCAGTCAAGCGATTGACAAGTTTATCTAATCAGACTTTAAACGCTGCCAAAATATTCATTTCAATGCTTCCGCTACTAGTTATTTACCCGTTCTTTCAAAAGTATTTTGTTAAGGGGATTACATTGGGTTCTGTAAAGGGTTAACACTATAGATAGGAGAGAGATATATGCAAACAAGTGAAACTATTCATCCTGATAAAAAGGATTTAAAAACAATCATAGAAAAACATTGGAACTTAGGAAAAATTCAATCAGTTATTCATTCTACTGATGAAGTTTATTTATTTAAGTCTGAAAATGCAACAATTATGGTTCAGCCTGTTAATGAATATATCGTTCGAGTGAAGTTATTAATAGATCATGTGCAGGATATGAGTACAACAATTGCCGTGCAAAAAGATGTATTTACTCAAGTAAAAGTGGAGTTAGAAGAGAATGAGCAAGAGTACCGACTGGTGTTACCAGCAGTCACTGTCGTCTTGCAAAAAGCAGATACTCGTATAGATTTTTATAACAAAGATGGAGAATTAGTCTCTAGTGACGAAGAAATTTATAGCCCAGGTAGAGGAGAGTACGTTTGTAAAAAGAAAATGGATGCTGATTCGCATATTTATGGTTTGGGCGAAAAAACGAGCTTCCTAGACAAAATAGGTGAGAAGTATGATATGTGGAATTCAGACGTATTTGATCCTCATGTTCCCGAAATAGAGAGCTTATATGTATCGATTCCATTTCTAATTCATTTTCAATATGAAAAACCTACCTATGGTATTTTCTTAGATAATCCTGGCCGTACTTCATTTGATATGCGTACCAGTAAAGATTCTTATAAGTTTCAAGTTAATTCAGGGACAATTGATTATTACTTCATCTTAGGTCCTGCACTGAATGAAGTAGTAGAGAGATATAGTGAGTTAACAGGACGTATGGACATTCCTCCTGCTTGGGCAATCGGCTATCATCAATCTCGCTATAGCTATATGAATCAAGAGGAAGTAATGACACTTGCAAAAAACTTTAAAGAAAAAAATATTCCATGTGACGTCATTCACTTAGATATTCATTATATGGATGAATATAGAGTATTCACATTTGATCCTGTACGTTTCCCTAATCCGCGCCAAATGATTGAAGAGCTAAAAAATATGGGTATTCGTGTCGTGCCTATTGTCGATCCAGGTGTTAAGAAGGATCCCGAATATGTACAGTATCAAGATGGTATTCGTAATAATTATTTCTGTAAAAAAATCGAAGGTGAACTATTTATAGGAGACGTATGGCCTGGAGCTAGTGCTTTTCCTGATTTTACAGAAGAAGAGGTACGTACATGGTGGGGAGAACAGCATCGTTACTATACTGATCTTGGTATTTCTGGTATATGGAATGATATGAATGAACCTGCTGTATTTAACAAATCAAAAACAATGGATTTGGATGTAGTACATGGCAATGATGGTAATCCTAAGACTCATCGCGAACTTCATAATGTGTACGGCATGCTAATGTCGATGGCTACACAACAAGGTTTAAAAAAGGAATTAGCAGGAGATCGTCCCTTTGTATTAACTAGGGCGGGGTATGCGGGCATACAAAAATACGCAGCGACATGGACAGGAGATAATCGAAGTTTCTGGGAACATCTTGCGATGTCTATACCGATGGTATTAAATCTTGGTTTGTCTGGACAACCATTTGCAGGTCCAGATATTGGTGGGTTTGCCCATCATACGACGCCAGAATTACTTGCACGTTGGACGCAAGCAGGTGTGTTTTTCCCATATTGTAGAAATCATAGTGTGCTTGAATCTATCCGTCAAGAACCGTGGGTTTTTGGTACTCAGATAGAAGAAATTTGTAGAACATACATTAGATTGCGTTATCGTTTGATGCCGTACTTATATACCCAGTTCTATACCGCTCATAAAACAGGATTACCGATTATGCGTCCTTTAATTTTGGAGTATCCGAATGATCGTAACGTATACAATCTATGTGATCAATTTTTAGTGGGACAACATATACTCGTTGCACCAATTCTTCGTCCAAGTACTGAGACACGTTCGGTGTATTTACCTGAGGGTGAATGGATTGACTATTGGAGCGGAGAACGTTATGTAGGAGGGACATATATATTAGCTTATGCTCCGCTAGATGTACTTCCGTTGTATGTGAAAGCTGGAGCGGTGATTCCCGAATTGTTAGATAATGAATGGAAACCAACGTTGAATGAGAGAAACGATGTTGCATTAGTCCTATACGCGGGTCAGGTAGGAAGTACGTCATCTAGCCAGTGGTATGAAGATGATGCTCGCACGTATGCCTATGAGCAAGGCGTATATAATATATTAACTACTTCTGCGGCGTTTAACAAAGATTCCGTTAGTTTGAAGTGCACGTATCTGTCAAAGGAAATGCCTAATCAACGAGAGAAACTTGATATTATAATAAAATTACTAAGTTTTAATCCGTCCCAAGTTGTGGTGAAAAATCTAGAACAATTAGTACCTATTGAAGAAGTTGGCGGAGCTTGGTCTTATAACTCGGATAAAAAAGAACTTAAGCTACAGTTGAGTAATACTTTTAATGAAATTGAGTTATTCGTACAATCTAATTAATTGTTTTGGAAAAAGGATCAAGAACCGTATGCAGTTAAATAGATAATGTAAAAAAAATTAAATAATTAACTAGCCTTTGTTCGTAATTCTTTCGGACTTAGGCTTTTTAATTTGTTAATCTTCCAATATACAAAATACCGAGCATTATTAATCTACTTTTGTACAAAAAAATGATGGAAAAAAATTTGTCCATTGTTTAGTAGCAACGTATTATTTAATATTGTAATTGATAATGCTTATCATTATCAATTATGAAAGATAATACAGGGGGAGAACAACAATGTTTCAAGCGAAAAAGGTAGGTATACTTTTAGTATGTATAGCAATTATGGGTTCTACATTGATAGCATGTGGAAACAAAAATAATAGCTCGAACAACGCACCATCATCAGAGACACAAGCAACAGCTACACCGGCCCCTGAGCAAACAGAAGAAACAACTAGAATGTTTACAGACTGGACAGGTCATGAGGTAGAGATACCTGTTAATCCTAAGCGTGTCATTTATCATGGAGAAGTAACAGGGGATGTTCTTGCTCTTGGAGTTGTTCCAGTAGGAGTGATGAAGAATGAGAATGGTGGAACAGTATATGATGACTTGATTGCTAATGTTGAAGATGTTGGTTTTCCATTAAGTTTGGAAAAATCATTGGAACTTAATCCGGACCTGATTATTTTCTCTAATTCAGATGCAACGCAATACGAGCAGATTTCAAAAATTGCTCCAACGGTCACATTTGATTCGTTTGCTCCAATTACCGAGAGAATGCATACATTAGGGGATTTACTAGGAAAACAAGCTGAAGCAGAGGCGTGGTTAACGAAATATAACACTACAATGCAAGAAATGTGGACATTGGTACACGAAAATGGTGTCAAGGAAGGTGAGACAGCATCGGTATTTACAATGTATCCAGGTAATCGACTGTTCATTATGGCTGGTGCAGGACTACCACAATTCTTGTATGAAGAGAATGGTTTTAAGCCAGTGAACAAAGTTCAAGAAATTATTGATCAAGAGATTGGTTTTGTTGAAATCTCCGCAGAACTATTGAATGAATATGCTGGTGACAGAATATTTATATTGAATCCTGTAGACCCTACGGCACAACAATCAACGAGTGAATTGATGGAAAGTGAAGTTTGGAAAAACCTTTCTGCAGTTAAAAATGGATATGTATACAATTTTGATATTGTGAAAGCTGGAAGTGATGCACTTTCTAGAGATTGGATGATCGAAGAACTTCCGAAGCTGTTAATGAAATAATTATAATTCCAATAATATATGATCTTTATTAGAAGCTCTTTAACTACGGTTGAAAAGCTTCTTTTTTTCGGCTAAAATGAAATCATTGATAATGATTCTCAATCGGAACTTAGGAGGTCACAACATGCAAGTTCAATCGATGCCAGAAACATTACGTTATTTGTCTTTTCATTTGTTAGATATTGAACTGTTGGAATATGGCACTGAAGCTGTTCACATTAAAGAGACTGCAGAATCATATACGCTTCTTATTATAAAGAGTGGTTCAGGTTCATTGTATAAAGATGCTGTAAAATTATTATTTACTAATCATAGCGCATTTCTATTGAATCCAGGTCATTCCTATCAAATTGTCAGTAATGATGATGAGTGTCTTGACTATTATAAAGTTACCTTTGTAATTACTCGTATTAACGGGTTAGCCCAACCAGAAGTGTATACACAGGAGTTATTTCCTAGTCGTAGTGAGTTACGTGTATATCCGTTATCTCAATTAATAGATATGGCTGAGCAACTCTACGAGAACAAAGAAAATGGTGAGTATTTAGAAGCGTTCCATCAAAATTTACGGTTCATGAAATTAATTGGCTTTGTGTTAGAACATAATATTGTCTCGGATAGAAAATCTAGCTCAATACAAGCTGTAGAACGAACCATTCAATATTTACAAGATCACTATACAGATAAAATAACAGTAAAATTTTTATCTCAACTGGCGGGATATCCCAATGGACAATACTCAGCAATTTTTAAAGAGTTGACTGGGCAGAAACCATTAGATTATCTAACAGAGCTCCGAATTAAACAGTCTAAAAATTGGCTACTTCAGTCGAATGAATCTTTACGTCATATTGCCGAAAAAGTAGGATTCACCGATGAATATTACTTCAATCGTAGATTTCGTCAAATGACAGGAATATCTCCAAGACAATATGCCAAAGCAATGGATCGCCAAATAAACGTAAAAGATTGGGCTGGTCATGAGGTAGCTATCCCATCTAAACCTTCACGTATTATTTTCTATGGAAATTCTATGCAAGATTTATTGCCACTAGGTATTGAGCCAATTGAAGGAGGATATGAGGGAGGTTCTTTCAATAGAGAGAAAGCTTCGCTCATTAAGCCGGACTTAATTATATTCGATAAAGATGATGAACAGGAATATAAAAAAGTATCACAAATTGCGCCAACACTGCAATACAATTCGCATGACTCACTGGAAGAGCGATTACTCATATTAGGCCAATGGTTCGGCAAGGAGCAGGAAGCAAGGCAGTGGCTTAATCATTATGCTAATAACTCTGATCGAATGTGGAAGCAGCTACAGACTTACATAAGACCTGGAGAGACAGCATCAGTGTTTGTACATCATCGCGGTAAGAGCTTATTTGTGATGGGGAAGATTGGATTAACTTCAGTTCTTTATCACCCATCTGGTTTTCGCCCAGTAGAGAAGGTTAATGATATGCTTAGCGAAGAACAAGCTTATAAGGAAATTACATTAACTAATATCCATGAATACGCAGGAGATCGCATTTTTATGCTTTGTCCTAGTGACCCTGTTTCTAGAAGAGCAATGGAAGAAACAATTAGTAGTAATTTGTGGAAAAGTATACCAGCTGTACGTAATGGACTAGTGTATTTAGTAGATGAGCTGACATGGAACTGTGTCGACGCCATCACAATAAGCAAGCTACTTAATCTACTTCCAACTTTGTTAAAGCATACTTCTTAAGTGTACGTTAGAATTGGCTACCCATTTTTTGTAGTCTTTTCGGTATTTCTGCTATTAAAGTAATCGATCAGCCATTTAGTAAGCTGTTTATGGGAGTTGCTAAAAAATCGCTCAGAACTATACATTAGCTCAAGATGACGTTGTGGTGTATGTTCTGTAATTGGGATAGCTACGATATCTGTAAGTAAAGATTTTTCTCTGAGTAAACTATCGGGTTGAATCGTAACACCAACCCCACCACGAACCAGTTGTAGAAGAGAAGTAGCAGAACTAGTCTCCATCACTGTTGTTAATTGAAATCCTTGTTCACTGCAAATTTTATCTACGATATTGCGACCGAGATAACCTTTAGGATACATGACCAGTGGAAGATGTTCTACTTCATGAAGGGCAATTTCCTTTCTACTAGCAAGTTCACTTGCTGCATTGACGAATAAGTGATAAGGTTCCGACCTGAGTGGAATCTGTATTAATCTTCTATCTGGAGTACTTTTTAAACCAATACCGATATCTACTCGATTGTTGAGTAATTCTTCTTGAATGTTGAGAGTAGAGAGAGCTTGCAGTTGTATATTGGGATATTGTGATTTGAAATGGATAAATAAAGGTACAAGTTGGAAATCTAGGTCAGAAGGCAGTACTCCAAGACGTACTGTTCCTCGCTGGCCTGCTACCAGTTCACTTATTGCATTTTTAGCATCCTGTTCTGCATGTAGCATCTTACCACCATGCATTCGCAACAAATGTCCAGCTTCTGTTGCTACGACCTGTTTACCAATACGATCAAATAGTGGCATACCGAGTTCTGCTTCGAGAACACGAATTTGGTGACTTAATGTTGGTTGCGTGATTCCAAGTAATTCGGCCGCTTTTGTAAAATGTAATTGTTCGTATACAGCCATAAAATATTGAATATGACGAGTGTCCATAAGGTCTCCTTAAAATCATAGTTAATTTCTATTATAATAATAGAAATTATAGAATTGATCAATGATGAAGTAGTGATTATACTCTTGTTACACACTCAAGTACAGGAGGCAATATAAGTGAAAAAATATTATTTATTGATAGCTATTTTTGTTGCAGCGTTGAATCTACGACCGATTATTACTTCTGTTGCTCCGTTGCTTGGTACTATACAATCGAATCTAGGAATGAATGGTCTAACAGCAAGTCTGTTAACTACACTGCCCGTATTGTGTATGGGTATATTTGCCCCTATAGCAACCATAATGCGAGATCGATGGGGTCTTGAACGAACCATATTTATAGCTCTTGCTTTAATTACCGGGGCAACAGCATTACGAGGTGTTGTTGGCTCTGTAAGTATACTGGTTATCACAGCTCTTATTGGCGGAATAGGCATTAGTTTGGCCGGACCGTTGTTATCCGCATTTATTAAAAAATACTTTCCTAAAAATCCTGGTATTGTGAGTGTATACTCTGTTTCTTTGACAGTGGGTGCAGCAATTGCTTCTGCTTTATCTATACCAATCTATAACCGCAATCATCAAAGTCTTACACTGACTTTATCTTGTTGGGCAATAATTGGTGTTGTTGCATTAGCAATATGGATGCGTCTGATTGGTCATTCGGAAAAGACGGTAGGCACAGTAAACTCTAAGCTGCCTTTTCGTAATAAGCGTGCGATATTATTAACACTTTTTTTCGGGTGTATGGCAAGTATGTTTTATTCTATGACAGCATGGATAACTCCGATAGCACAGAGTTTAGGCTATAGCAAAGCAAGCTCCGCATTACTACTTACAGTATTTACAATTGTACAAATTCCGATATCCATTATTGTTCCAAGTCTTGTATCACGATACGGAAAACGCCGGTTCTTTTTAGTTGCTTGTAGTATATTTGAGCTTGTCGGTGTTGTGATGCTGTTAGTACATCTCCCGATGATGCCAGCTGTTATTTGTTTGGCAATTGGAGCAGGGGGGCTATTCCCACTTGCACTTATGCTACCTATTATTGAGACTAAAACAGCTCAAGAGGCTGGGGCATGGTCAGCAATGTCACAGTGCGGTGGTTATATCATTGGAGCAATGGGGCCTCTGTTAATAGGAGTAATACATGATTATAGCGGTAGCTTTACACCTGCTCTTATCGTAATGCTCGTTATTATTGCACTAATGATTGGAGTACAATTACTCCTTTCTAATGGTGCAACCGTTGCAGAGCCTGTGAATAGCTGATTTATCAGTATCGATAAAAATGAAACACATCAAGTCAACTGGACTGCCCCGTAAAAGTTAGATGGATGACTAATTATTACGGGGCAAATCATATTGTAATCAAATAGGTAGATCAATGTTCTTGGCGGCGTCTGTCATGAGAAACGGAATAGGTATCATGACGAAGGTTGAGTATTGGATCATCAGACAAGGCCATGCCTTCCGTTATAATCGTAGGATCCATGAGCAGATCGACGGGCTCCTCGATAATATCAGATATGTAGAGTTGACCAAAATCAATTCGCTGGCGATCTTCCGGCCAAACTGTAGTTGGATCATTGGTTGGATCACCTTCCTCACCAAAAATCGCATGAAGGTGGAAGACTATCGGTTCAACTTGCAATCTCTGGCTAAGTTCTTCTTCTAAATAATCTTTTGGTTGTTGTGCGGCATCTATAATAGACAATGTATGGACACCACGAGCTGGAATCCATTCGAACTTCACAGGATACTTATCTCCTTTTTTATCGTTAAGGAAGTACGCATGAATGCAGTAATAGTTGCATTCAGCATAGCTAGCAGGTGGCATTAGCTTTTTGATAGCTAGTAAGCTTTCTTTGCTTTCAGAGAAATGTGATGTTATTTCTTGAATAAGATCAATTGGTCCGAGTAGGCCATCTTGTGCCCGATGGACAGCGTGGATCATGTCTAGAAATGACTCCGGTGTCCGTGCAAAAAATACCGGTATAGTCACACCGACAAGATTCGTAATACTTCCATCTGGGAGTTTGAATTGAACGGCTATTCCTTTGGCGGGAGACATGAAGTCAGCTACTGCTGGATCAGTAGAACTACCGGAAAAACGGACAACAGCGCTTACTTCTTGCTCTTGCAGATGGGGAGCAAAAGTAAACGGCGCTGCAAGACCACTCGGTCGGAAGACTGCCTTACAACATATACCTTTAGCATGTGCACGTCGATATCCGCAATGCACGCCTGAGATATTTTCAATCGCATCCACAGTTTGTGATGCCAAGTTTGATGAATCGGCAATATTATTCGAATGAGAATGGTCTGAACTAGAAGTAGTCATATTTTATGGCTCCTAACGCTCTGTGAAATATCTTGTAAGTGTCTACTACTCTTTATTGCCAGCAAAGATAATCATTATCCTCAATAAATTTATATTATTCGTAATGGAGATTACATTAATACTTGTACATAAGTTGATAAAATTAATCTACATTATGTATTGAGAAAGAGTTGGGGGATAATTCATGTCTACATTAGCACGCAAAGTACACCATAAAATTACCGGAGAGTCGATTACATTTCTAAAAACATCACTTGAAACAAATGGGGAATATCTGTTGATAGAAGTATCTTTACCTCCAAATGGTGATGGTCCGCCATTACACTGCCATGATCGCTTTGATGAACAGTTTGTTGTGAAACAGGGGAAATTGACAGTCAATATTAATAAAGTAGAACAAGTTTTAGAAGTAGAGCAAATGTTGACAGCACCAATAGGTGTAGCACACACTTTTCGTAATGGACATGATGAGCCAGTTGTATTTCAAGTAAAATTGACACCGCCGCAACAATTTGAAGAATCTGTACGTATTCATTATGGCTTAATGGATGATGGTTTGACGGATAACAACGGTGTTCCGAGCAATATTTTTCATACAGCACTTATGTTAGTTTTACAAAATACTTTAGTGGCAGATAAACCTTTATGGTTACAGCGTAGCTTATTCGGATTACTAGTTCGTATCGGTCAATTAACGAATGCTTACAAGCCTTTAGAAAAATATACAGGTAAGAAGATTACAATAAAATAAAGTTATTAAAAAGCATCCGACAGTATGTTTCGGCTGTAGACAAACTCCAACTTGAGTTTGTTTACAGTCTTTTTTTGCTCTAGCTAAATGAGTATGAAGAAGTCAGTATGTAATGCTATAAACGAAAAATCAATATCTAATGATTATGAAAAATATCGTTTGGGGCATCTTATGGAGAAACCTACAAAGGGAGTTGAACATAGTGGCAAGAAGAAAGCGTAGATATGCAGTACCTGAGGTAGAACAAGCGATGCAGACATTCAAGGCAGAAGTAATGAGAAAAGAAGGCTATACTGTTGATTCTAATCGACCAGAAGATGTGAAGTACGAGGTAGCCAAGGAACTAGGTGTTCCACTTCATCCAGGTGAAAATCGTAATCTTACTACAGAACAGGTTGGTCAGGTGGGTGGGAAAATTGGTGGTTCTATGATCCGAGAGATGATCCGTCTTGCACAAGAACAAATAGCGAAAAGAGAGTAGCTTGGATTTACGATTAAATATATGGACCTACAAGAATTATGAAAAACACGCTAATTAAGGCGTGTTTTTTTTGTGCGGATAGTTATAAAGAAATTGGATCTTGTATTTTTAACAAAATATAAAAATAACGACATTGAATCATGGCTTTCTATCATTTTACGAAAAAAAGTTAATGTGAAAGCGCAAAAAATCATGCATCTGTTATCTCGATTCAAGTATTTGAAGGAAGTAAAATGTTTGTAAGAGGAAGAGGATAAGTTCCTAACCATACATAAGTCAGGACACTGAAACACTCAATTGAAAGGGTTTTCAATAATTCAGCAGGGAGGATGATTATGTCACAAGTAAAGGCCAAAGAAAACTTTAAGTCGATTCCGCCTAAACGTAGATCGGTGAATGAAAAAAGTTTTTTACAGCGATTGTGGAAACAAATAGATCTCCAGTTAATGGTCTGGGTAGGCGTTTTACTAATATTTGTATTTTCATATATTCCGATGTATGGCGTAATTACAGGATTTATGGATTATAGCATTTTTACGGGAGCAAGAATATTTGAAAACCCGTGGGTCGGATTCAAACATTTCGAGTCATTCTTTAATGCACCACAATTCGACACGATTATGAGAAATACGCTTGTTATAAGTTTATTGAAATTTTTAATCGGTTTTCCAGCCCCAATCATTCTAGCTCTCATGTTAAATGAAGTTCGTCGACGCTTTTTCAAACGAACGATTCAAACGATTACCTATCTACCTTATTTCATGTCATGGGTCATCGTGGGCAGTATGGTTATGAGCTTGCTTTCTACAGATAACGGGAGTATCAATATTTTTCTCCAAACATTAGGAATTATTGACGAACCGATCAACTTCCTTTCAGAGAGAAATTATTTTTGGGGGATACTCGTAACCACGAACGTTTGGAAGGATATAGGATTCAACTCTATTATCTATTTGGCTGCTATAGCGGGAGTAAATCCGAGTCTATATGAAGCAGCAGAAATGGACGGAGCGAGTAAGTTTAAGCAAATGTATCTCATAACGATTCCGACTATTATGCCTATCATTATCATCTTTATGATCTTACAAATGGGTAGTCTACTCAACGCAGGTTTTGAGGATATATTAATCTTGGCACAGAATCCGAGTTTACGACCAGTATCTGATGTCATTGATACGTATGTTTACCGGATAGGTATTCTTAATCAACGATATGATTATGGCGTCGCTGTCGGTTTATTCAAAGCCGTTGTAAGCATTATATTATTAACCTCTGCAAACTATTTAGCGAGGAGAACTGGCAACAGTCTATGGTAGAACATTTCACAAGGAAGGAGTTGGACTATATTGTATTTTAAGCGTATGGGATACAGCGACCGAGTCATGGTTGTAGCGATATATGTGTTGCTAATTCTATTATCTTTCTCTGCTTTGTATCCTTTCTGGAACACAATTGTCGTCTCGTTTAATGTAGGTCTTGACACAGCTAAGGGTGGTATTACGTTCTGGCCAAGACAATTCACTTGGAGCAATTATGAAGTTTTTTTCAGTAATAGAGGTATCTTGAATGCCTTTATGATCACGATACTTCGAACGATAATTGGTTCCATTTCTGCAATTTTCGTAACAGCTTTAGTGGCCTATAGCATGAGTAGATCGCAATTAATGGGTCGTAAATATTACACCTTTTATTTTATCTTCACAATGTATTTTGGAGGGGGACTAATTCCGACGTTCCTTCTTATCAACTCTTTAGGTTTGATGAACAATTTTCTTGTTTACATTATTCCAGGGCTCATCAGCGTATGGAATATGATTATATTCCGAACTTTTTTCAAAAGTTTACCTGTAGGAATTGAAGAATCCGCTCAGATTGATGGTTGTAGTAATATGGGGGTATTTCTGAGAATAGTACTCCCTTTATCTGGTCCAGTTATAGCGACGCTTGGTTTATTCACTGCTATTGCCCATTGGAATGATTGGTTCGCACCAACGATTTATATAACCAATGAAAAATTGTTGCCTATACAAACGATATTGAGACGAATCTTGAATTCAAATCTGATTAATGAAGCATTTGGAAGTGGCAATATCGATAGTGCTATGGGTGAGAGATTAGCACAGAAGAGTATTACCAACAAATCAATAATAAGTGCTGCTATTATGGTTGTCTCGCTACCGATTATTGCAGTTTATCCATTTGTTCAAAAGTATTTTGTTAAAGGTGTAATGATTGGTTCATTAAAGGAGTAATGCTCCCAATGGTTTGAGGCGCTCGCGCTTTCAACATATAAAAGTTTCTATTGAGAGGGGAATACAAGGAAATGAAAAAAAGAAAAATGCTATTGTTGATGGTTACAGCAGTATTAATTGTGGCAACTGCACTTTCAGGCTGCAGTAAATCAACAAACGATCCAAATTCAGGTTCAACAAAAACCTCGCCAACTCCCGGAACGACTACCAATGCAGAAGAGGGAGAGTCATCAGATATATGGGAATTCGGTTCTAGTGAACTATCGTTTTCAGCTTTTCAACTTTATAACTGGCAGGATTTCCCTGCTACAATGGATGATAATCCATTCTGGAAATATTTAAAGGAAAACAAAAAACTTAATATTAAATCGGTACTTGGTAGTAGTAATAATCTGCAACTTATGGCGACGATGATGGCGAATGACAATCTTCCTGATCTTATTCATGGCGACCGTAATCATCCGGATTTTCTAAAGTTGTATAAAGAAGGCAAGTTAGTCGCACTAGATGACTACATGGAGAAATATCCAAATCTTAAAAAGTGGTTGAGCTCGGAAGCAGCAGATCTGCTACGCTCGCCGGATGGTAAACTATATCAATTCCCTAACTATTACACAACGATTCCTAATGGTGCCGCAGGTTATGTTGTGAATAAAAAGATATACAAAGAATTAGGTTCACCTTCTTTAGAGACGATGGATGATTTATATGCTTACTTGGTGAAGGTTAAAGAGAAGTATGGAAATGAAATCGTTCCTTTTGAACCAGATCAAGCAGCGAATGCGAATGGAATCGGTCTTATTTACACTGGACACAAAGAAAATTCTTATTATAGATCGTTAAGCTCAGGGACAATCGCTGTAGTTGACGATGCTAATAATAAATTGTCCTCCCTATATACAGATCCGGCTTTCCGCGAATCACAAAAGTTTGTTTCTAAGCTATATCGCGAAAAATTAATTTCTCAAGATATGTTTACAGCGGTTGATCGAGCAGGAATTCAAGAAAGAGTTTTGACAGGAAGGGTAGCTATTTATGCTGCATCATCACCTCTAACTTGGGCTATGCAAGGAGATACAGAACTATCTGCAAAAGATCCAGATGCAGGTTATTTTGTAACTTGGCCAATCCATAAGGCAGGATTAGATAAAAACAAAATATTTACTGGTTCTTGGGACAAATTAGGTTGGAATGTTAACGTTATTACAACTGCTGCGGAAGAACCGGAAAAGATCTTTGCGTGGCTAGATTGGATGACTGGACCTGAAGGTATGGCTACTCAGTACTTCGGACCTGAAGGCGGTAACTGGAACGGGTTTGACGAAAATGATCGTCCGATCTTTACAGATACCTATAATAAAGCAGAAGTTGCTAAGCTTGAAACTGATAATGTTCCTGTTATTATCGTAGGAAATACAACGTATATTGATCCTATTAAAATGGATTATGAAATGGCGAAACCTGAAGCGGAGAGAAGTTGGTTGTTGACAAATCAAGAAGCTGTAACATGGAGAACGACTAATGACGCAACAGCATTGGCAACAAACTTAACCCCTCAAGCTGGGACTGATCTAGCAGATATTGATGTAAACGTGAGAGAAATCTTTGCTCAAGCTTTATCAGCATCAGCTACCGCAAAAAGTGATGCAGATGTAGATAAAATTCTAGACCAAGCACAAGAAGATTCTTTAGCTGTTGGTTACGGTGAACTTCTTGAATGGCGTACAGAACAATGGCTGAAAAATAAAGAATTACTTGGAGAGTAATTTTTAATAGGTAGAGAGAGTCCATCCCAAGTGGTTGAAAGAATCCAATGGGATGGACTCTTTCGATTACATAGGTTAGTATCAAAGACTATATTTGATGCTAACCTTTGTAATTGAGAAATACAGGAAAAAGTATTGAAATTTTTGTATATTGTTATTGGAAATATTGATATAATTTTACAAATATGACTTTATGTAATTTATTTGTAAGGGAGTGTTATAGTTTGAGGGGACAAAGAGCAAGATTCCTATGGATAGTGCTAGTAGGGGTTGTTGTATCATTGCTTACAGGATGTAGCTCTTCTCAATTTCCAATTCAAGAAGAAGAGATCTTACTCAATCAAAATCTACCTGGTTTACAAAATATGAATAGCGAGGAAGAATTATACCCATTAGGGGTAGAACCCCTTCACTTCAGTTTCTATGCTCATTATAGTTACTATACTATGCCGCAATGGGGTGCAGACCCATCATCTAAGTGGATTCAAGATAACTTGAAAATAAATATTAGGAGTATAAGCGCGAATGGAAATGCCAAATTTACATTGCGGCAGATGATTGCAAGCAATCAGTTGCCAGACATCGTATGGGGAGAGCGAGATTTCGATCTAGGACAGTTGCAGGCAGAGGGTTTGCTCGTTCCATTAGATGAATACATAGAGAAGTACCCCAATTTAAAATATTGGGCAGGCGAGAAGGTATTGGATTTACTCCGAGCCTCAGATGGGAAAATATATTATTTCCCGAATTATTATACGAATAAACCGTACGGCAATGCTGGTTATGTATTAAATAAAAAAATATATAGGGAGCTAGGATCTCCGAAACTAGAGACTACGGATGATTTATATATGTATTTAATTAAGGTGAAAGAAAGTTACCCAGGTGTTGTCCCCTTTGAGACAGGACTAGCAAAGGAAGGTCATGGAATCGACCAGCTTTTTTCTGCATTTAAAGAAGATAATCTGGGATTCACACGTTTATATGGAGTTCCAAAAGAGAATCGTATGACGTCCATCTATTTGGATAAAGAATTTCGAGAGTCAGCGTTGTTTGTAGCTAAGCTGATGCGTGAAGGACTTATGCCTGCGGGAGCGATGATACAGACAGAGGACCAGGTTAGCGAGAAGTTGATGAGAGGAAATGTAGCTATTTACGCTAGTGCAAATCCGATGTTAGATGCCATGCAGGCAGATGCAGAACTGCGTAAGTTGAACAAAGATGATGGCTATATGTTCATTGAACCGATCTATAAGCAGGGCTTGGATCGATCAAAAATTTTTCCAGGTACTTATAACATTCTGGGATGGAACGTCACGGCAATTACTAAAAATGCGAAAAATCCAGAAGCAGTTTTCGCGATGTTGGATTGGATGACGGGACCGGAGGGGTCAGCTGTACAGATGTGGGGACCTCCAGGAGACGAAGGATATTGGAACGGCTTTAAGGAAGACGGCATTACACCCAATTTTACAACGAGATATGGTTCTGATCCGGAACAATTAACGGAAATCCAAGCGGTATCTAACCAATTAATATGGGTAGGAAATACAGCTTATTTGGACAAAATTAAAAGCGATTATGAACAAACGTTGCCATTAGAACAGCGAAACTGGGCGACTTACTGGCAGCAAAATATTACTTGGAAATCACAAGGGGATGCCACGGCCTTCATTAATGTTCGACCAGCATCGAACTCGGAAGAGGGATATATTATGCGCGAATTGGAAGAAATATGGCTTGAAGCAAGAGAAGATGCACTGTTCGGTCAGACTGATGAAGAGGTGTTAACCATCTTGGATGAAGCTCATATTAGTTCGATGGAAGTCGGTTTTCAAAAATATTTGGACTACATTACGAATAGATGGCATGAGAATATGAGGGTTCTGAATAACGAGTAGCAACGAGTATATCACATTGTTACGACTTTGGAGGGAAGAATCTATGTATAATGTGTTGTTGGTAGATGATGATGAACTAGATTTGGAAGGCATGAAGAGATTTATTCCTTGGTCTGAACTAGGTATGGAAGTAAAGGGTTCTGTGAATAACGCTTTGTCTGCTTGTGAAGTCCTGGATCAACATGCCATTGATATTCTTGTAAGCGATGTAAATATGCCTTATATGTCAGGGCTAGAGTTGGCACGGATCGCATTACAGCGTAAACCAAATATAAGGATCATATTTGTGAGCGGTTTTCAGGAATTCAGCTATGTTCAGCAAGCGCTTTCACTCAAAGCTTATAGCTATGTGTTGAAACCAATGGAGGATCGTGAGCTTATCGCCTCATTAATGAAAGTGAAGCGGGACTTAGACGAGGATCTTAAATATCGTGAAGTTGAAGAAGCATATCAGGATATGATTCCAATTGCGAAAAGCGATATGTTACTGCGACTGTTCGAGGGCGAAGATACGACGGATCGCGAATTTATGAATAAATTAATGAAAACTCATGAGTTGCACCGTTTAAACTGGCCCATTCGCGTTGCTGTCATGGAATTAGATTTGCTGTCGAGAGTGGATAATAATGCTGGATCAAGGCTCGAAGGATTCAAAATATTATTGAACCAGCTGCATGAAGCTGCCAATAGAGGTGACGTCGTTCCTTATTGTAAGTTGAGCCCACAACGAATTGCGTTACTTTTGGAGGCCAATGGAATAGAAGATAAAATAGCACAGTTGATCGATTTTGCGCAGCGGAAACAGTTTGTTACGATCACAACTGGATTAGGATTGCCTGTGCATGCATCGGATCAATTATATGAATCGTATCAGCAAGCCATTCAGGCCGTTGAAGGGAAGATGTTCTTTGGTAAAGGAGGCATCATTCATTTTGAAGAAGTAAGTATCCAGCCAGCCATGTTGGATTACCGTTTGCTGGATAAGCATATGAATGCTTTAATGAAAGTGCTAAAAGATTATGAACTTGTTCAAATCTATGATGAGCTTGATAATTTATTTTGTGTCGTTACGAATTTGCGTTCCAAATTCACTGTGCATAACTTGACCAGTTATATGATTTGGAAGTTAGATCATTATTTAAGCTCAATGGACGAAGATCTATTCGAATTACTTGATATCGATATCCGAAAACTAGATATCTTGTTACAATTCGAGACAATTAATGATATTCGTAAATGGATGCTGACACATATATTTCAAATATCGGAGAAACTGCACCAGAAGAACAGTACCAATGACAGTAAATTTATACACAATGTAACGAAGGTAATTAAAGAACGAATGAGTGAAAATATTACGGTAAAGGATATTGCGCAGCATTTTTCGTTCTCATCTAGTTATTTTGGATTTCTAGTCAGAGAGAAGTCAGGACATACGTTCAACGAGTTACTTGTGCAACTACGGATGGAGAAAGCATGTGAACTACTTAAATTACCTGGATTGAAAATTTACGAGATTTCAGATCAAGTAGGCTACCGTTACCTACCATACTTCAGCAGGCAATTCAAAGAAAAGTTCGGCGTGACGCCGCTTGAATATCGGAAGAAAGAGAAGTAGCAGTGGAGGTAAAGATGAGACTAGGTTGGAACAATGGAAAACATCGTGGCTATATTCCAATTGGGTATAAGCTAATGTTATCCTATCTTGTATTTATACTTGTTCTTGTAACCGTAAATGGTTATGTTTCTCATTCGATGTACGATTCTTCCATGCGTAAGCAGATAAAGAGTAATATTCAAAGTACACTGGTGCAAATTCGAGATAATGTAGCCTACAAAAGCGATGATTTGGTGCGAATTTCTTCGACTCTATATGAAGATGAAAATTTAATTGAGAGCTTAAAGTTGAAAACTGATAATAGTATGATGATTAATACACACTTTAAAGAAGTTATCACACCGAAGTTAGAGAGCGCATCGAAGTCGATTGGTATTAATTTGAGGCTTTTCTTGTATGTAGGGAATGAGACGATACCTGAGCAATACTATAATTATGATATAAACAATTATGATATCTACGAACGGGGCTCTTGGAAAAATAGTCTTCAAACGTACAATATATATCATTTGGCACGTATTGAGCAGAAATCATGGTATGATTCGCTTCCAGATGAGAGATACGGCTTTACAAAGCTATGGACTCAGGTGGAGGATGACAAGCAGAGCAACCGTATGTCAATGATTCGCCGAATTGTAGATTTACAAAACCCTTTGAATGTTACGGAAGTGGGCGTGATGAGGTTTAGCGTAAGTAGAGATGAATTTTTTGAAAGTGTAGATCATCGAAAACTTGGCGAAGGAGCGGTACTGATCGTCCAAGACCGTAACGGGAATATCATCTATGCTTCAGATGCTACGAAGGAGCAAGAGCTCGAACAGAATGTGCTGGCATCCCAGCAGAATTTCGATCTGGATGGAGAATATTTGAAGCTTGATGAGTATTTGCCTGAGCAAAATTGGACGCTTGTCGCATATGTTCCATTAACGACGATTCAACAAGAAGCGGTACGCGTTCGGACATACATTATAGCTATATGTATTTTGTGTTCAATTCTATTTATTTTTTTGGGAATATATATGTCAGGTTATTTCTCCAAACGAATTATGAAATTTATCTTTGTTCTAAACGCTTTTCGCGAAGGAGATTTACATAAACGTATTTCTTACAAAGGGAAAGATGAATTCTCGCAAATTGCCACAGCGCTTAATAGTATGGGGGAAGATTTTGAAGCCTTGATCAAGAAGGTATACATAACTCAGCTAGAGAAGAAGGAAGCGGAGCTGGAGATGTTACAGACACAAATTAATCCACACTTTCTATATAATACACTCTCTTCTATTAATCAGTTGGCCAAGTTCGGAGAAAATGAGAAGCTTCAGCAAATGGTCGTAGAACTGGCTAAGTTTTATCGATTAACGCTAAATTCTGGTAGAACGTTGATTCCTGTCTCATCTGAAGTTGAGCAGGCTAATGCCTATTTGAATATCCAAAAGGTAAAATACGGTCACCGACTTGAAGTAACATTAGATGTCGATGTAGATGTATGGAAGTATGAGACGATCAAGCTTATTTTACAACCTTTCATCGAGAATGTGCTTAATCATGCTTGGAGTGGTGGGGACCGTATCCATATTCGGATAGTCGCTCTGCTAGAGGGAAACGACATAATATATCGTGTAATTGATGATGGCATGGGTGTAAAGCAGGAACGTATTGCAGAGATACTGAATGCTTCAAACGAAAGCGAGACTGGATTTGGTATTCGAAATATCCATCAGCGTGTACAACTTCAATATGGTGAACAATACGGCGTGTCAATATTTAGCAAGAGGGGCATCGGTACTTCTGTCAATATACGTATTCCAGCTAGGAAACGCAGGTTGTTTGCGGAGAATGACAAAGAGTCGAATGATAATTAGAGAATAATAAGTCTTAGTTAATAGTTAACCTCGATCCATGAATATTTTTGGGGGTATGTTACAAAACTATAGTGTGGATAAATCTAATTAGCAAGAGAGGAAGAAGCAACTTGGCTAAGCACTCAGAAACAAGCTGGAAACAGGATCATCCAAGCACTTTATTAAGTAATTCTGTCCAAAAGGTAAATCATGCGGTGAAGCAAGCAATGTCACACCCGGATGAGCAAGTTGTTGAGCAAGCCTATAACGCAATATCTCATGCAGAAAATGCGCTTGGTAACGCAGAGCAATATAATGAGCATATGGACATCGTCCAGCAAAATAAAGAACAATTAGATCTATTAAAGCAACAATTGAGTGGAGTTCAGGATATTTCAGAAGATCTATTACAGTAGTAAATAACCCCATACATTTTATGAAATGTACGGGGTTACTTCTGCAAGGAAGGTATTAAACAGGGGGTAGAAATATTTAGGCTAAAGTATGAAAGTGTTACTTTTTAGAAGTTTTGAGTTACAGTATTTAAATCTTCTGCAGAGCTAGCGACTTTGATTGATGCTGAACTTACTTCTTCGATCACTCTAACTAAAGCTTCCAATTCCGATTCTACTTTGTTGAGTTCATCGGAGCTACTTTCAAGGGAAATTAGAATTTGATTAAACGTTTCACTTGTCTGAGTTGATTCTAGCTTCCCTAGCTCCACATCGTGTTTAACTTCTTGAATTGAATGTACAACTTCCTGCGTATGCGTGCTAGCTAGTTGTATGAATTCACTTATTTGCTTTACAGCCTCTCTCGTATCCTCAGAAAGTTTCTTCATTTCTTTTGCTACAACACCAAATCCAGCACCATGCTGACCTGCTCTTGCGGCTTCAATACTTGCATTAAGGGAAAGTAACTTAGATTGACTAGAGAGGTCCTGTACGATATGTACAATTGTTTTAATTTTCTCAGAAGAAAGGGTAAGTTGCGCTACAGAGTTTTCCATCTGTAAGGAACGTTCATGAATAGATGTAATTCTACGTTCAAGCTCACTAATTTTTTGCGAACCAGCAAGAGCAAGTAACCGAGAGTTCAGAGCAATATTTGCGCTATGAAGGAAGGATTCATTGACTTGGCTGCTACTAATGATAAGATGTTCGGTTGAATTGCTTGTCTGTTCAGTAAGAACAGCGAGTTCTTGACTTACGAGACCGATTTTATGTTTTACTTCTTCTCGAACTTCATTGTTGTATCGTTCTTTTTGTTCGTTATTTTTCTTATCGTATGCTTCAATGACTAGCTGTTGCTCGAAATTAAGCAACTTTGAAATCGCCTTCACATATGTCAAGCTCGCTTGACTATCTTGAGCATAGCGATGAATTATAGTTATAAATATGTTTTGTAGATTTTGAAAGCTTCCGATATACCATTTCGGTTCTAGTCCGATATGCTGATGGACCTCTGCAATACGTAGCCTCTTCTGTATATACTCGCTGTTGATTTTTCCACTGAATAGTTCAATAATATGCTGCTTCAAAGTGCTTTTAAGTCGAGCAATTGTACTATGCTCTGTAATGATTTCTTTAAGAGCGGTTACTTCAATAATTGTTGCGTAAAAAGTGTCAATGATTTCATCTATGTGATCAATAATCAGTGGTTGAATGGATTGAACAATGCGAATATCATCTTCGGATAGATCAATCATCTTCAATTGTGTTGTTAGCTGATCACTATTAACTTCAATGGAAGTCTCTGTCACATGGACATGTTGAATTCCGTTTGACGGTATAGATCTATAATGGTTTAGTTTTTCGAACCATTTCTTCATGTGGTACTCCCCCTTTTTAGTAAAGTGTTTCGAACAAATCAATCGGTATAGATGTATCCATCACATATCCTCGCATATTGTCGTAATTCGTCGAATTAAGTCTATGTATTGTTATTATCCATTATTTATAACTGATAAGTAAACCTCATTATGTTTCAATCTAAAATATTTATTTCTAAATCATTTACTTATGGGATTTGTAAATTAAGATCGTAAACGGTAAAAATTTGAAGAGTAAAGGGAGGTTTTTATCGCACGTTTTGCCATATTACCGGAAGTGGCTGTGACAGCAGAAGTGAATCGGGGGAGAACACTATAAATTGCAGCGGTTATGGAGAGAATTCCTTAACCGCCATTTTATTGTTACCGAATATTTCTGATCAAGCGGAGTTGTCTTCCTGGCTAGCAGAACAATATAGTTACAATGTAGATGAGCTATCGCTAGTTGCTACATCTTTTCTTTCTAGAGCACGTGCCCATCCAGTTAATATAACTGCTCCAAGTACCATAATTGCACCTACCCATGGTGTATGAATGATACCGATGGAGTCAGTTACTACGCCACCCAAATAAGCTCCAATCGCGATGCCAGCATTGAACGCGGCAATGTTAACAGCAGAAGCTACGTCTACCGCCTTCGGTGTATAACGTTCGGCTAACAAGACGACATATACTTGTAATCCAGGTACGTTCATAAAAGCTAACAATCCCATAAAGAGAATAGTAATCAAACCAGCAACTTTGAACGGGATCGTAAATGTTAGAACGATCAGTACAATGAATTGAAGAATGAACATATAGAAAAGTGCAGATACAGGTTTACGGTTAGCTGCTTTACCACCAATGACGTTTCCGATAGCAATGGCAATACCATACACAAGAAGTATAACGGTCACTGTACTTTCACTAAATCCAGTGATATCTTGCAATAGCGGAGATAAATAGGTAAAGACTACAAAAGTTCCCCCATAACCAATAGCAGTAATAGCGAATGCAAGCAGTAATCGTCCATTTGTTATTAGTTTCAATTGATTATTGAGCGATGTTCGAGTTCCTTTACGTAAATTAGAAGGAATCAATATCATATTAGCTATGAAGGCTATGACGCCGATAATTACAATTCCGATAAAGGCTGCTCGCCATCCCATATGTTGCCCGATCCAAGTACCTAATGGTACTCCGGTAACCGTAGCTACGGTAAGTCCCGAGAACATAATGGCAATGGCAGAAGCTCTTCGATTTTCAGGCACCAGATCAGCGGCAATCGTTGAACCAATAGACATAAATACGCCGTGAGCGAACGCAGAAATAATACGAGCGACTAATAACATACCAATTCCAGTTGCAGAAGCAGCTAGACTATTTCCTATAATAAACACAATCATAATCCAGAACAATAATGTTTTCCTTGGTATATTAGATGTTAATGATGTTAATATTGGAGCTCCAAAAGTTACGCCAAGAGCATATAGAGTAACAGTTAAAGCAGATGTTGTAACAGATATATTTAAGTCTTCAGAGATGAGTGGTAGTAGCCCTACGCTGATAAACTCTGTTGTCCCTATTGCAAAAGCACTTATTGCTAATGCAAGCAGTGCTAACGTACTTCTTTTTTTATCTAGTGTCATGTGAATGCTTCTTTCATAATGTATTACCGGCCAGTAATTGCTATTATGAGACCTTAAAGCGTAAATGAATAGTACGTACTTTTAAGTGATATAGGCACTAAAAAGTACCTGTAAACAGAAAAAACCTCCCTTTCAACCGAGAAAGGGAGGTCTGTGCTCATATTGATGCAAATTATTATGCTGGGAAATCAGTTTTGGTAGGTTCTGCATATCCATCTGCATATGTCTCATCAATAATCGTTCTAATTTCTTTCAGTGACTTACCGTCTTGTGTCATTCTTATAGAATTAACTGCGATTTGTAAGCATACTCCACAACGCGTTCCATGGTCATCCCATACAATAGTTCCATCTGCTTTAACTTCTTTAATAAAGCAGTTCAAATTACTTTTATGTCCTGCGCTTTCACCACAACCACAATAACATGGCATCCACTTTAGAATTTCAGTTGCCTTTCCAGCAGCCGCATATACTAATCGAATCTGTTCATCCTGTCCCTCTAAAAAAGAAGGTAATATATCTGCTGAAGCTGTTTCTTCTTGGATATCTCCATTTACATGTTCATGTGGGGTCGTCTCTTCGTGGGTATTTGCATTTGTATGTTCTTGATGGTTTGCCTCGTTTTGTGAACTACAAGCCGTTACAATAATAACTAGCGTTAATAAGATACTAATTTTAGTAATAAGAGATCTCATTGCTTCACCCCAATGTATAGTTTCAATTACCAATATATCACACTTATAGGTCAAGTATAGTTTTTTGGGAAATGTTCAAAAATTAGACGTATTCAAGATATGAAATATAGTTAAGCCTTATTCAAAGTAATGACGCTAATCTCAGGTCGGCAATTGAATCGCACAGGTAGACGAGTCGTACCAACACCACGCGTCGTGTAAACTTGCAAACGGCTATTCTCAATCTGGTATAGACCATACGGATATTTGCTACCATAGGGAGGCGTGTATAATGCTCCAATGAATGGGATGCGAACTTGTCCTCCATGACTATGTCCTGACAATTGTAGATCGATTGGTAGATGACCATATTCATCTGCAAAATCAGGCTCGTGTGCAAGTAGAATGGTACATGACTTTGAAGGGATATGAAGCAATGCTTGCTTAATATCCGGCTTACCAACCCAAGGATCATCGATTCCAGCAATATATAGTCGATCTTCTCCTCTAGTGAGTTCGATATGTTCGTTGTGAAGGAGATGGAAGCCTGCTTTTGCTAGTCCTTTCGTAACTGCTTTTCGATTACCAAATGCGTCATGATTGCCTATAACAGCATATTGGCCTAACGGTGCTTCTAGTTGCGAGAAGAGTGACACTGCTTCTGAAATATAGCTTGACGAATGATCTAATAAATCACCAGTAAAACAAATAAGATCAGGTTTCAAACGCTGAATCTTCACCATTAAATGCTTTAGATGATCCGAATTGGAATGAATGCCTAAATGTAAATCACTGAAATGAACAATTCGTAACTGATCAAAAGAAGCAGGGAGATGAGCAATTTTCACTGCTATCGCATTAGTATCAATCCAGTTAGGTTCTACATAGCGAGTATATACACCGGATAGACTAGCAAGACCGACTATACCTATGCCAAGTTGCATACTCTTTTTCAAAAATTGACGTCTACTCATAGATGTTGAGAGCATAATACCTCCGATGTCCTTATTTATTACAGTAAGACCATCATAGGCGTTCAATGTTACAGTAAGGTGACAATAGAAAAAAAGACCCAATAAGAGAGACTCCGTTAAAGGGTCTATCTTATTGGGTATATTTCAGAAAAATTTTAATCTTTTCGATGCCTTTTATTAGTTTTGTGATGTTGTTGGTAATGAGAAATGAAAAGAAATCTCACCGTTTTGAACTTGGAAGCCATATGGCGAGTTATGTTTTTGCAAAATAGTTCTAACAATCGAGAGGCCTAAGCCGGTTCCACTTAGCTGCTTGCTGCGGGAGCTTTCCATTACGAAGAATGGTTCCCAGATGTTGTCCCACTGTAAGGGATCGACTTCTGTAATGCTATTGCTAACGGTAAAAAGTAACTGATGTTCGTTATTTTCAAGAGTGATCTGAATTTGTCCATTGGTCGTATATTTCATAGCATTGGAGATGAAATTGTTAAGTACCATCTCGATTTTCTGTTGATCTGCCATAACCCACGAGTTGGTGAGCGAACTATTATGAACGTTCATAGCAATGTCCTGCTGCTTAATTGCAAGTTCAAACTTCTTCAGAGTTCCATCTAGCAACGCTACAAAGTCAAATAAACTCATCTGATACATATCAATTTGTAACTTAGACAGTTCCAGCAGTTCATTGACCAATTTGGCGATATCATCAGTCTGTTTCTGAATGACATCCAAATAAGTCCCATCGTCCATACCATCTTGTATTCCAGAAGTATAGGCTTTAATTAAGGAAAGTGGCGTTTTCAATTCATGAGAAATATTTGCGATAAATGTTCTTAGATTTTTATTTTTACTTTCTAATTCTAGATGGGCTTGCTCTAATTTATCGCTCATCTCATTAATGCTCTCCGCTAAAGACTCAATCTCGTCACCAGTCTGAATATGAACTTTTGCAAATGAGAGCTTGGAGATATCGTCTGCTGCTTTTTGAATTTTGGCAAGCGGTTGAACAATCTGCCGCACAAACAGTACGGACAGTATAATTAAGAGCAGGAGTTCGCCAGTAAAAATATAAAGATTGAATGTATTAACGATGGTAACGGTTTCTGTGGAATGCGAGATCGATTCACCAATTACAAAAATTATATTATCCTTTTTCATAAAGGTAACAAGGAAGCTTGACTTTAATTTTTGCTGGTTATAAATTTTTCTAACCATCTTATGGTTATTAAGCTTTTCAACGCTTTCATCAGTTATCCAAAATTTACTCAGTGTAATTCCTTTTTTTCGCAATTCATCGATAATCGTATCATTAAGCAGATCTATATTGTCAATTAGATAAGTATGTACAATCGTTACATCGTGCTCATTCTCTATAGACTCAATACGGTCAATCAGATATTGCGTTTCCATCGTTTCAAGCTGTGTAGTCAAGGTTGCTAGTTCATTCTTTTTCTCGTATAACAAATATTTAGGTAAGAAAAACGTATTGATACTAATCGATAAAATGACAATGATCAAAAACATAAGTGAAAAGCGTGATATGAGTTTTTTATTCAGCTTATTCATGCGGTTCATCCAGACTGTACCCCATACCTCTATGTGTTGTAATGATATGGTCACCGATTTTCGACCGCAATCTGCGGATATGCGTATCGACCGTTCTTTCTTCACCTACATAATCAAAGCCCCATACATGGTCTAGCAACGCTTTTCTAGATATGATGATTCCTCTATTTTCGATCAAATATTTCATAAGATGAAACTCAGTATTTGTAGCTTGTACATCATCGTGATTTCTATAAATACGTTGCCCGTCCATATCGATTTGTAGATCTCTAATCGTAATGAGGCGTTCCATCAGGAGTAGTTTTCTTACTCTTACTATTAGTACACGCGGATCAAAGGGTTTACTAATATATTCATCCGCACCTGATTGCAATGCGATCAGTTCATCGTCAGCCTCATCTTTTGCAGTTAACAGCAGTACTTTCGTTGTTTTACTTTGGCTTTTAATCTCTTTGCAAACTTGTATGCCGTTACTCTTTGGCATCATCCAGTCGACGATAGCCAAATTAATTTTATTCGTATAAAAAATATGGAGTGCTTCTTCCCCATTTCGAGCTTGATAAACTGTAAAGGATTCTTTTTCTAAATAAGCTTGTAGTATTTTGAGCATGTAGGGCTCATCATCTGCGATTAATATATTCATAAAGAGCTCCTTATAGAAAATGAGATGCATGATCTCTTATTAAAATACACTTATTGTGAAATTTTCATTCGGTAGTTTTTTCAAGGTTAGAACCTCCTATAATTGGCTGAACGGAGTGACGATAATAAGCCAATT
>CP097899.1:0-2500 GCA_023639215.1 Candidatus Pristimantibacillus lignocellulolyticus | reverse complement strand
AGGGAAAGGTGAAAAGCACCGCGGAAGCGGAGTGAAAAAGAACCTGAAACCGTGCGCTTACAAAAAGTCAGAGCCCTATTTATGGGTGATGGCGTGCCTTTTGTAGAATGAACCGGCGAGTTACGATTACGTGCAAGGTTAAGTTGGAAAGACGGAGCCGCAGCGAAAGCGAGTCTGAATAGGGCGAATGAGTACGTAGTCGTAGACCCGAAACCGTGTGATCTACCCCTGTCCAGGGTGAAGGTGCGGTAACACGCACTGGAGGCCCGAACCCACGCACGTTGAAAAGTGCGGGGATGAGGTGGGGGTAGCGGAGAAATTCCAATCGAACTCGGAGATAGCTGGTTCTCCCCGAAATAGCTTTAGGGCTAGCCTCGGATTAGAGTGTCGTGGAGGTAGAGCACTGATTGGGTGCGGGGCCCGCCAAGGGTTACCAAGTCTAGTCAAACTCCGAATGCCACAGACATGTTATCCGGGAGTCAGACAGTGAGTGCTAAGATCCATTGTCAAGAGGGAAACAGCCCAGATCATCAGCTAAGGTCCCCAAGTGTGTGTTAAGTGGGAAAGGATGTGGAGTTGCACAGACAACCAGGATGTTGGCTTAGAAGCAGCCACCATTTAAAGAGTGCGTAATAGCTCACTGGTCGAGTGACTCTGCGCCGAAAATGTAACGGGGCTAAACACACCACCGAAGCTATGGCATGTACCATTTGGTACTTGGGTAGGGGAGCGTTGAATATAGGTTGAAGTCAGACCGTAAGGACTGGTGGACAGTATTCAAGTGAGAATGCCGGTATGAGTAACGAAAAGACAAGTGAGAATCTTGTCCGCCGTAAGCCTAAGGGTTCCTGAGGAAGGCTCGTCCTCTCAGGGTAAGTCGGGACCTAACGCGAGGCCGAAAGGCGTAGTGGAAGGACAACAGGTTGAAATTCCTGTACCACCGAAAACCGTTTGAGCAATGGGGTGACACAGAAGGGTAGTGACGCGGACTGATGGAATAGTCCGTCTAAGTAGTGAGGCTTGTCGATAGGAAAATCCGTCGGCTATAAGGCTGGGCTGCGATGGGGAGCGAAAATTATAGTAGCGAAGGTCATGAGCTCCGGCTGTCAAGAAAAGCCTCTAGTTAGGTATAGGTGCCCGTACCGCAAACCGACACAGGTAGGCGAGCAGAGCATGCTAAGGCGCGCGGAAGAACTCTCGTTAAGGAACTCGGCAAAATGACCCCGTAACTTAGGGAGAAGGGGTGCCCCGGTAGGGTTAATAGCCCGAGGGGGCCGCAGTGAAAAGGCCCAATCGACTGTTTAGCAAAAACACAGGTCTGTGCGAAGTCGTAAGACGAAGTATACGGGCTGACGCCTGCCCGGTGCTGGAAGGTTAAGGGGAGTGGTTAGGGGTAACCCGAAGCTATGAACCGAAGCCCCAGTAAACGGCGGCCGTAACTATAACGGTCCTAAGGTAGCGAAATTCCTTGTCAGGTAAATTCTGACCCGCACGAATGGCGTAACGAATTGGGCGCTGTCTCAACGAGAGATCCGGTGAAATTTTAATACCTGTGAAGATGCAGGTTACCCGCGACAAGACGGAAAGACCCCATGGAGCTTTACTGCAACTTGATATTGAACTTTGGTACGATCTGTACAGGATAGGTGGGAGCCTTTGAGTCATGAGCGCCAGCTTGTGAGGAGGCGACGTTGGGATACCACCCTGATCGTATCGGAGTTCTAACCTGCTACCCTGAATCGGGTAGAGGGACCGTGTCAGGTGGGCAGTTTGACTGGGGCGGTCGCCTCCTAAAGAGTAACGGAGGCGCCCAAAGGTTCCCTCAGAATGGTTGGAAATCATTCGAAGAGTGCAAAGGCAAAAGGGAGCTTGACTGCGAGACCTACAAGTCGAGCAGGGACGAAAGTCGGGCTTAGTGATCCGGTGGTACCGCATGGAAGGGCCATCGCTCAACGGATAAAAGCTACCCTGGGGATAACAGGCTTATCTCCCCCAAGAGTCCACATCGACGGGGAGGTTTGGCACCTCGATGTCGGCTCATCGCATCCTGGGGCTGAAGTAGGTCCCAAGGGTTGGGCTGTTCGCCCATTAAAGCGGTACGCGAGCTGGGTTCAGAACGTCGTGAGACAGTTCGGTCCCTATCTGTCGCGGGCGCAGGAAATTTGAGAAGAGCTGTCCTTAGTACGAGAGGACCGGGATGGACGTACCGCTGGTGTACCAGTTGTTTCGCCAGAAGCATAGCTGGGTAGCTAAGTACGGACGGGATAAACGCTGAAAGCATCTAAGCGTGAAGCCCCCTTCAAGATGAGATTTCCCAATTAGTAAGACCCCTTGAAGACGACGAGGTTGATAGGTTCGGGGTGTAAGTGTAGCAATACATGTAGCTGACGAATACTAATCGGTCGAGGGCTTATCCTAAAATCTTTTCAAGCGCAAGCAAGAAAAGTACATTGATACAAGCATCACTTTGGAGTTTTACCTTTCCTATCCAGTTTTGAGG